>NZMM01000030.1 GCA_002694585.1 Methanobacteriota archaeon | reverse complement strand
TCCCAGCACACGTCGTCGTGCGTGATGACGGTCCCACCGCTGCTTGTACCAACGTCAAGCACCACTTCGAAGGTGTACTTGCCGTTGTCGTAATCGATGTCGGACTTTGAGACGTACTCTCGGAGGTTACCCTGCTCGGTCCCACTGAGGGCGAGCCAACCGTTCGTGTCACCACTTCGTGATCCGCTGAGGCTTGAAGACCATGTGGCATCAAGGCCGTCAACGGTGATGAGAGGATGCGTCCATACGGTGGAGGTGCCTTTCTTGACGTTCACCGTGATGGTGTAATCGCCCTGCACGGTGCGAAGGTCACCTGATGGGGAATGGTCCGCGCCATCGAGGTGCTGGTGGCTGTCAGGCAACAGTCCGGCCATGATCTCGATGGTGATGCCCTCGAAGGTCGTCGTCGTAGTTTGTTGTTGGTTGGTGGTCTCGAAAACTGGCGCGATGCGCACGCCGCTCTCGAGGGGCGTACGGGTCATCTGGCTGGCGTCCAGTTCGAAGGACGAAGAAAGGGACCCACCGTCGGTGGCCAGCACGGTGTAGGTGCGGATGACGTTGTTGACTTCGTCGTAGGCGTTGCCGCAAAAGAAATCGGAGAGCATGGGTTGAACCCGCACAAAGTCCCGGCTCAGGTCGAGGGTGTCCTCCCACACGACTTCGGGGGTGTCGCCAACCGTGCCGTCACAGTCCGGCGAGGTGGAAATCGTGACCGTGGTGGCGTCGAAACTTCCGCGGACCTTGAACTCCAAGCGGTCGTTGGCCTCGTCGAGCGAGACTTCGGAAATCACGAGGGTCTCGCCGTCAGGCGCCACAACACCGGCGGTGTAAGGGACGATGGCGATGATCACGGCGAGGAAGACTGCCCCGCCGGTCTTCACGACGTTGAGGTCCTTGCCCTGAACTTGGTCGGCCAAGACGATGGCACCAACAGCGACGAGGAGAACGGCGCCGGTGATGAAAAAGGGGATGAAGCCGCCCTGCAAGCTGAGGAGAAGACCGACGAAGAGACCAANACCACCGACCGAGGAAAGGATGGCCGGGAGCGGAAGGCCTTCGTCCGCACCCGCTACACNGGTCTTTGCAGCAACAGGGGTCGGTGCAGGCGCTTCGGCCTTGACCGGCGCAGGGGTTACGGGTGCCGCTGCCTCTTCTTCGCTGGCGGCTTGGGCGGCGGTGTTGGCTTTGTCAAGCAGTCCACTCATNGNATGACCTCGGTCATTACCTCGCGCTCATGGACATATGAAGGCGACGGCAAACGTGCGTCACNGAGACNCGGTTGCTGCACGTGCGTCAGAGACCCGGGGCGGCTTCCCTCAACACGGGGACGCCTTCCTCTTCTTCGGTCCGAAGCAGGCTCCTCCCTGCCATGGCTGCAGCCAAGGCGACCATGGAGAGGGTCGGGACGACCTCNAAGCCTGGGAGGTAGACACCGCGAACGTAGATGGTGATCATCTGAGACTCGCGCTCGCAGCCGCCGTTCTTGCAGGAGAACTCCGACTCGGCATAGAAGTTCATGGTGTAGTACTGGTCGGTCCATCCCCAGTCCTTGGGGGTGCGCACGAGGACGCGGACCTTCTGGCCAGCGGGGTTGTTCTCGATCTGGGTCTTGACGGCAGGGAGGTTGATGGTGAAGCCGTCTTCCTCCAACTTCTCACGGGAGTCATCGGTGATGCCGATGCGCATGAAGTCAATCTGGTTGCCGAGGTTGGTGACCTTGAACTCNAAGGGCTTGTCGGTCTTCGGCATGAGCTGCACGAAAGGCTCGACGGCCTCGACCTGAACCANCGAGAACTGCATGATGTTGACCATCACGTTGGTTTGGGAGCTGGCCACGTTCACAGGAGGAACGCTGTTGATTTCGGTGACCGTNCCGGTCACGGACAACTGGCGGCTCTGCATGGCCATGTAGGGGTCGGCGCGAACNACGACCTGGAAGTCAACGTCTTGGCCGGCGCCGACGTAGACGTCACCGGCGTGAGCGACGGCAAGGCCGTCGGAGGTGACCTGGATGTTCACCTTCTCGATGTAGGTCGTGGGGTTGGTCACCGTGCAGGTGGTGTAACCGGAGTAGGAGGAACCGGGCTTCACCTCNACGCGAACTTCACCGGGAGAACAGTTCATGGAAACGGCCGCAGCAGGGATCTGTGCTTGAGCCGGAACGGCCACGATGAGCACGGAACAAAGGTACAGGCCAACGAGGAACGCGACACGACGGAAGGACTTCATGCGGACACCTACACCTCTCCGTCCATTCGGACCCTCATAACCATGTCGTCTCACTGCGAAGAAATGGACCCGAAGGGCATCGAACCCCTGACCTCCCGGTTATGAGCCGGGTGCTCTACCCGTCTGAGCTACGGGTCCAATGGTTCCTGATGGNTCAGAACCATGAGGTTGCCGCTCACATGAAGCGGTCAAGCGAGGCCTGTTCCGGCTTGACGCGTTCACGCACCAGCGTCTCAGCCGCATCACGAACGCTTTCCGGGACGAAGACAAGCACGCGATCGGCCGCTTCGCTGAGCGCGCGAACGATNGGTGAATGCTCGGCCACGTCGCGACCGTCTTCGAGCAGAATGCCCTGCATGTAGGGCAGGTACCCTCGCTTCCGCACCGCAGCCACAATGAGGTCNTGGTCGGGGTTCGCCCCTGCTTCCACGAGGAGAGCTGCAAGGTCTTCCTTGACCGTCTCTACATTCTCCCGCGTGAGGTCCCTGATGCGCAGGGATTTGTGGTAATCACGACGGGAAAGCAGNCGCGTGGCGTCCGCCGAAAGCGCGGAATCGGCATGACCGGCCCACGCGGGCANCTCGACCAAGACGTGCGCATCGTGCAGNGAAGCATACGTCGAGGCATCGAGTTCCTCGTCCAGCAGCATCGACGTCAGCGCAGGCGAAAGGGCCAACTTGCCCTCCTCTGCGAGGCTTCGCGCCCTCGACAGCATCCGCACCAANTAGGTCTGCGTGAGCATGTTCACCTTGTGGAAGTACACCTGGAGGTACATGTGGTACCGCGTCACAAGGTAGGCTTCGATGGCGGGCAAGCCCCATCGCTTGACGTGNAGCCCNCCCTCGGGCGCNATGCGCAGGGCGCGCATCACGCGGTCGATGTCAAAACCACCGATTTGGGCACCCGTGTTCGCTTGATCGCGCACGAGGTAGTCCATGCGATCGACGTCCAACTGACTGGACACGATTTCTTTGAGCACCTTGGGAATTGGAACGCCGTCGTGCTCTTGAGCACCGTCGAGCAGGGCCAACAACCGCTGGAAGCGAACGGTCCCGAGGACGTTGCGGACCGCAGCGCCGACCTCCGTTGTTTCAGAGGTGAGCATCTCCCTGCCCCACGATTCGTGGTGACGGAAGGTGGCGAAGACCTCAGGCGTTTCGAGGAGGTGCGAGAAAGGTGGATGACCCACGTCATGGAGCAAGGCCGCCAATTGCACCAATTCTCCATCCAGTGGGTCGATGCGTCCCGGATGTGCTTCCTCAAGGGCGCCGAGAAGGCGTCCTGCCAGATGGTAGGCGCCAAGCGAGTGCGCGAAGCGGTTGTGGGTGGCGCTCGGAAACACGAACTCGCAGGTCGCGAGTTGCTTCACGTAGCGCAGGCGCTGAAATTCACGGGTGTCCAAGATCGAAGCATGGGCCGCCGGCACGAGCACGTCCCGGTGCACTTCGTCTCGGATGACCCGGTCGGGAGGCCCCGTCATCGTGCGTTGGGACGCGCCAGTCTTCATCAACCCCTCACCTTCGAACGAAGGAACTGGGAGGAACGCTCTTCCGCCGTCCGCTCAAGGGGTGGTCATGGTGGAACCCAGCCCGACCCCCGACCTCGTGATGGGGCAACGATTGTGGGCGATGTTCGGCGTCGCGATTTTGCTGGTGGCCGGCATGAACGCCTACGCCGTCATGCGGGAACCTGATGTTGTTGAAATCGGCAACCTGATTGAACACACCAACGAAGTCGTTCGTGTCGAAGGCACGCTGACGACGTGGATGAAGGACCCGTACGGGACGGGTGAAAACCGTGTGGACATCATCATCGAGGACGACACCGGCGTCGTCGAGCTGCGCTGGTACCGCGCCACCGACCTTCCGCCCATCGGAACCAAGGTCACCGCCACGGGCGACGTGATTGAGTGGGACGGCCGGATCTACATGCAGGCCCTCGGCTCCGGAGCCGTGAGTTGGAAGCAGGCAGACCTGCCCGAGGTGGTGATGACCTCGCTGGCCGAAGTCGCCGCTGACCCAAGCAACCACAGCGACCGCGTTCTGCGCTTGACGGGATACATCGGTGAAGCCGTGCCGCCCGACGCCAGTTGGACGTCGGCCATGCTCAACGACCACCCGACCTACAGCAACGCAGAACATCACATGAAACTCATCATCACCTCGGCCCCGGGCCGCTGGATTGAGAACGGTGCGCGCATCCAGGTGGACGGCCTCTTGCAGTACGACGCCTCGGACCTGGTCTGGGCCTTCCACGTCACGGGACCTGAAGTCCGCGTGGACGAGAGCCACACCCCAGCGGTTGACACCCTCGATTGGGACGATCCTGGCTCCTGGTCCTACCGCAGTGGATCCATTGTGCGCCTGTCGGGTGACCTCATCGAAGAAGACGGCGACCTGTTCTTGGCCCATGACGGCGTCAAGGTCTGCTTCATTCCCGGAGAAGGAGACGAAGAAGCAGCGACGGCCTTGGTCAACACGACCACAACCGCCGCAGGTCGCTTGGTCTGGTCCACTTCCAAAGGCGCATGGTGCCTCGACGCCAGCACGTCAGACGACCTCGACCTGATCGTCCCCACCCAGATGGCCGACCTCCTAGGGATGCTCGAAGTGGCTCCAAACGACCTCATCGAAAGCGGGGAACGCTTCACGGTCCGCATCTACGCCCGCTACGCCATCGCTCCCGGCGTGGAGGACGCAAGCACGTCCCTTGCCGACTCAGCGTCGTACCGCCCCGGCTGGCGCACCGTCAGCGCGACCGTGCCCGGGCCGCGTTCGGATTGGATCGAAGCCGGCCAAGCCATCGTCGCGAACGTCAGCGTGGCGTGGGACGGCGCGGCCATGCGAGCGCGCCTGATGGTGCACGAGATGACCCTCGACGGTGACGCTCCAGACCCCGTCCAATTGCTGTGGGACGACGGCGCACAACAGTGGAGTTACAGCCGAGACATGCAGGTGGCCCTCAGCGGCATCCTGACCCCGGACGACAGCGGCGGCTACCGCTTGCATGAAGCCGGAGGCGACCGCTCCATCGCCCTCGAGCCGCTGGCCTCGAGCATCGCGCTCGACGAATTCCACGCCAACACCACGCTTCGCTTCATCGGACGTTGGTCCCAAATTCCCTCGGAAAACGGCCTCT
>NZMM01000029.1 GCA_002694585.1 Methanobacteriota archaeon | reverse complement strand
CGACGGTCTGCGTGAGGCTTGGGACGTGCCAAGGGAACTGAGCCTGCCCGGCATGGCGGAAGGCTTGGGCCTCGTGCGCTCCGCCCTCCACGTGCCATTGAACCACCTCGTCGAGAGCGGTTTGGTGACCGTACGAAACGCCCACGTCATCGGTGGTGGCCGAAGGCGCAGAAGCGTCCACCACCTGACCGAAGAAGGTCGCCGCGCCCTCGATGCCTTGGAACCGCTGGAGGAACAACCCGCCATTGCGGGCCAATGGATTGGCCACCATGCGCCCGCCGGACCCGCCTTCGGTCGAGCCTCAGACGTGGCGGCCATCCAACGCCTGCTCGAGGAGCACAAGGCAGCCGCCTTGACCGGTTTGGCAGGCGTTGGAAAATCCACCGTGGCGCGTTGCGTGGCCGAAGCATGGTGTGCCAACGGTGGCGATGTACGGTGGGCAAACGTGGATGGCTATGCTGCATTGAGCGATTTGGCCTCGGTGTTGAACGGATCCACCACGTTTGGTGACGATGCCTCCGCAGCGGAGTGGTTGGAGGATTGCTCCTCCAATGACCTCATTGTCCTCGACGGATGCGAACACATGCACGCGATGCATGCTCCAATGATTTGGAAGGCAGCCGCTGGTTCAGGCGAGGGACCATCGTGGCTGATGGTGGGCCGCGCTCCCCTTGAATCACCTGAATCCATGCACCGTGAGGTGCTGGACCCGCTGGACGATGAGGCTGCGAAGCACATCCTCGGTGACGTCGACAACGCCGAGGCCATCCTCGCTCGCCTTGGCGGTCACCCCCTCGCCCTCCACTTGCATCGCCCTGGGATGACCTTGCCCGAAGAAGGCGAAGGCATCGAGGCCTTCGTGACCAACGCTGTTCTGGCCGACTTGTCCAAGGATGAACGGGAAGCGGTCGAGGCACTGGCCCTGCTTCCCTTTGCCGTCCCAGGGGACGAAGTGGAGCACGCAGACGCCGTGGCGGACCTTGACGAGCGTGCGCTCTTGTTGTGGTGGACCACGGGAGGGTTGCAGGTGCACGCCCTCGTCCGGCACGTCGTGTTGGAGACCATGGGTGAAGCAGCCATTCAGCGCGCGGCCCGAGCCGGCGCTGACCATTGGTCCAACAGCACCAGCCCCCTCGCTCCATTGATGCTCATGCATCACTGCATCCTGACCGGTGAGGGCGGAATGGGTGATGCGGCTGGCGCCATGATGGCCGCCGCCTCCGACGGGCTGGGAAGGCTCAGCGCCCTGCTCTCCGATTCGCTTCAGCGCGTTCAGGAACACGAACGTGAAGGCCTGTTGGGCGTCGCCGCAGAAGTCGCGGTCCGCCGTGGCAACGTCGACCGGGCAAGGGCGTACCTCGATGAGATGAACGCCCCCGACGCAACCGCACTGGCCGCCGTGCTGCGTCTTGAAGGACGGGGCGAAGAGGCCGAAGCATTGCTGATGGACGCCATCCAATCCAGCGCATCCTTGCGTCCACGGATGGCCATGATCACCGCACGCATCGAGGACCGTTTGCCCGGACAACACATGGACGTCCCTGAGGTCATGGACATGGTCCAAGCGATTGATCCGGCGACCTTGCCCCTAGAAGTGCGGCGTACGGCCGTGGTGGCCAAAGCGCTGCTGCGGTTCAGTTTGCTCGTGATCGACGGGCGCCTTGACGAGGCGACCGACCTGTTGGCCGATGTGGATTCGACGGGCGCCCTCCCCAGCAGGGAAATCACGGACCTGCGGTGGCGGCACGCGATTGCGGAGGACGCCCTCAACACCACACTTCTCGCTGGACTTGAGGAACACCTCGGTGAACGCCGCGACCTCCGAGCCGATGCCCTGAGGATGTCGCTGCTGGAACGCATGGTCCTCGAAGGCCACGGCACGGCGACCGACACGGCTGCGAAGATGCGCCTTGCGGCCGCGGATGACATCGGCACGCGTCGCCTTCGTGCACGACACGCCACCTGCCTTGCGCGACTTGCCACCGACGCCTCACGCCGTGCGAAACTCCTCCANGCNGCCGCCATGCACCGGCACGCGGGCTCGACCCGNGCCGCCANGGCCCTCGTGGATGAGGCGCACGCCATNCGGNGGGGCTGACNTNCCCGTTGANNCCAGNCGTGTGGACCTGCCGGCACGCCCCGGCGTCTACCTGTTCAAGACCNCACAAGGTCGGGTGCTCTACGTCGGCAAAGCCACGCGGCTTTCGGACCGGGTGCGGGCCTACTTTGCCTCAACCCCGGACAGNGCCATGATTCCCGAACTCGTCGCNCGGGCAGACGACATNGAATGCATCGTCACGCCGACGCCGCAGGAAGCCCTCGTGCTCGAGCGTCAGCTGATCCGCGAACACCGGCCGAGGTTCAACTCCTTGCTCAAGGACGACAAATCCTTCCCGTATCTCGTGCTCACCGGCGAAGCCTTGCCGCGCATCATGTACACGCGGCATCCGCCAAAAGGCGCCCAAAAATGGGGCCCNTTCCCAAATCCTGCCGCGGCCAAACAGGTCATGCAATTGCTCCGGAGAAANCTGGGCATTCGCGATTGCAAAGAATTGCTCCCNCAGGGNTGCTTGGCCATGCACATCGGNCTTTGCGCCGGGCCATGCATCGATGCGGAGGGNTACCTCGAACGGGTCGAGACGGCCCGCAAAATCCTGAACGGACAGGCGACCGAACTCCTCGAGGAACTTGCGCTGGAAATGGACCAAGCCGCAGGCGCGCACGCCTACGAACACGCTGCGGTGGTCCGCGACCGCATCCGCGCCGTTCGTGAGGTGATTTCTCAGCACGTGGTGTCCAGCCGCTTGTACCGGGACAGCGACGCCATCGGTGTGGCCGTCCANGGTGACCTNGCNGCAGTGGTCGTGCTTCACGCCGATGAGGGCATCGTCCAAGCGCANGACGTCTGGCCNATGGTGCACCGAGGCGACTTGGGTGAAACCGTCTCTGCCTTCGTGGCGGACCACTACGAAGCGCGGCGTCCGCCACGCCTGCTGCTCACGCCCGTGCCCCTGCTCGATGGCGTCGAAGCATGGCTCGAGGAGCGCCGAGGCGCGAAAGTGGATTGCAGGGNGCCCATGCGCGGNGATTTGGCCACGCTNCGCCGCTTGGCCGACCAAAACGCGGAGGTNCAAGTGGGACGACTGGCACGTCGNGGCTCNGGCAGTTTGGAGCAACGCGCTGCAGACGACGGTGCCGTCCTGCTTGGNNTGGACCGTTTGGACCANGTCGTCTGTTTCGACATGGCGCAACTGCAAGGTGAGGAGCGGGTGGGNGCNAGTGTCGTGCTCCGCAACGGCCGACCGGCCAAGAAAGAGTACCGCACGTACACGGTCAAGGGCGACGCCATGGACGATCTTCGCATGATGCAAGAGGTCGTGCAACGCTGGCTCAAGCGCCAAGACGAATGGCCNGACCNGTTGTTGCTNGACGGCGGACNAACGCACCTTGACGCNATCAAGCGGACCTTGGANGAAGCGAAGGTGTGGGGCCGCTTTGAGGTNGCTGCGCTGGCAAAACGNGAGGAAACCGTGTTTCGCGAGGGGCACGACCCCATCGTCCTCGACCGAAACGGACGCGTGTTGGTGCATGCGCGGGACGAAGCGCACCGCTTCGTCAACCGCTTCCATCGCAAGCGCCGTGGACGAAGCACGATGGAGGACCCGCTGGAATCCGTNGAGGGCCTCGGTGCAAAGAAAATGCAGGCCCTNCTCCGCCATTTTGGCGGTCGGAAAGGCATCGAGCACGCCAGCCTTGCCGATTTGCAAACGGTCCCCGGCATCGGGAAGGCCCTAGCAGAGCGCC
This sequence comes from Methanobacteriota archaeon, assembly GCA_002694585.1. Taxonomy (GTDB): domain Archaea; phylum Thermoplasmatota; class Poseidoniia; order Poseidoniales; family Poseidoniaceae; genus MGIIa-L3. The sequence continues at coordinate 11,388 of NZMM01000029.1, read as the reverse complement.
TGCATGAGCGCCTTCACGGAAGCACGACGTGATCAGGTGAAGCGCCCGTCATCGTCCAGGTAATCTGGCATTGGGCCGAGGTCGTCCACTTCGCCCACCATCATGCCGAGGCTGTTGACGCCCGCGTAGCCCGCAAAAGCCGCGTCGCTCATCGCCAGCTTCTGGGCCGCTGCTCCACTGGCCGCTGCCTTCAAGGCAGCCTTTCGCGCCTTCCGGCGACGTCGTCGACGACGCCAGCCGATGAACATCAAACTGAGGATGATGAGGAAGGTGGTGGGGTAAACCCAGATTTGCCGCCAGATGTANNCCCAGCCNATNTCNAAGCGCAACTCGAGGTCATCGTCCAGTTCNCCGTGAGGGAGCATGTAGGTGATTTCGTCCCGGCCATCGACNTCCGTGATGGTCANGAGGTTCTCNGANGANGTCCCNNTGACCTTNAGGCCCTTNGGCANNGTGACGGTCATTGGACCGCTNAGCGTGAGGTCGAACTCCTCGGCCACGGTCGTGTCAACNTNGCCGGTNGACACNGGNAGNGGGTCNTCCTCNGGNGGNGGGAAGCTGANGCCGTTNGANTTGACGAAGCCACCCGCNAGGGAGCGAGCAAAGCCTTCCATGAAGGCNGCCATGGGGTCCAACACGGGAGCAGTGAGGGCGGTCGCCGACTCGCTGATGATTTGGAATTCAGGATCNGCACCCTCGTTGACCAACGGCCAGATGCCTGTGGTCAAGCCCAACTCAATGCGGACCTTTGGAATCGAGACGGAGAAGGACACGGGTTCAGCGTCGGACACGACGGGCCCTGGTGCGCCGATACCAGAGAGTTCAAACTGCACATCAAAGGCGTCCATGTTCACGTTGGAGAAGGCGATGCCTGCCTCTTCAGGGTCAACGTCTTCCAANCCCTTCATGCCGGCGTGAATGAGACCNGTGAGCATCTCTCCTGCACCGCTGACGAAGGACGTGAGGCCTTCTTCTGTGGCCTCGAACGGTAGGGATTGGTCNCAGACCTCGTAGTCCCAGTCGAAATCATCGCAGGGGAGGCTCAGGGGTTCCTCCAAGGCCAAAGGGTCGTCCATGCTGCTTGAGACGTCCACAGCCAACCGAATCAAGTCGGATGGAATCACCTCGAATTGCACGTGCACCGGGTCGTCCGGGTNGGTGATGTTCTCNAGGAAAGCCAAACGGTGCATGTCGACACGCACCTCAAGCCCGAACTCNACAGAGACGGCTTGCCGCCACTCGTGAAGGTCAAAGGTCTCGAAATCGAGCTCAACGCTGCTTAGCACGCAGGTGCGCTGTGTGGCGGCGCAGAGCACCTGCTCACCGTCCTTGATTTCGTGGTCCCACTGCCATGGTTCTGGGCCGCGCACGGAAATGTCAACCTCGTTTTCGCCGTTCGCCCGCAGGGTGAGGGAAATTCGGTCATCGCCAGATTCCGTCACCACCCAACTCGGCAGCACCACNGTGACCTGCAGGTCGGTNCCNCCNAGTTGCTCAGGGACGATGGAGTTCAGCACGTCGTCGGGCGGNTTCAACGANGCGGCAAAGCCCGCNTCCATGATGCGCCGCAAGTCATCGTCCTGCACGGTGGTGAGGAAATCGTTGACCGTCGGGTCATCGATGTTGGCCGACAAGAGGTCGAGGAAGCGGAGGTTGACCGGATCGCTGACCGTGCGCAGCACCACAGGGTGATCNTAGCCCATCGCTGCGGGTCCGGTCAGGCAGTAGTGCCGGTGCACACCNGTCACGCCNGTTTCGGTGCACCCGTCACCNTGGGTGTAGTTCAGNCCGCCNGANGGACCTGCNACGCCTTCGGCCACGGTGTCGCCGACCCACGCCAATTCGCTCATCGTCAGGTCGATGCCCGGGATGCCGTCGGTCACGCCGGTGATGATGTCGTCCACAGGGAAGGCATCGGTGAAGAGGTTCAGGTCCACCAAACCGTTGTGGTGCGCCAAACGAAGCCCATCGGCCGTCAGCAACGGCACATCAGCCAGTTCACTGAACTGAACGACTTGGATGCCCCATTCCTCGAGCAACGCGGTCTCAAGGTAATGCAGGCTGGCGCGCATGTCGAGGACGGCGTTGCGCTCGTCCGAGAGGTCCAGCGTGACGTCGAGGGTGAATCCGGGGTCGCCTTCAGCGACGGTCACCATCGTGGTTTCCGACGTGTTCCTGAAGCCCATGGTCAGGGAGGTGGTTTGCGAGATGCTTGTGTCCCCTTCTGCGGCTTGCGTGTGGTCCACCGTCCACTCGCCGGCGAAATGATCCCCCATCACGACACGGGTGCCGTTGGCGTCCACCGCGCGAACATCGGCGAAGGCTGGAGGTTCAATCAGGAAGGTCGAACGGTGGCCTGGCTCCGCGAAGATGGCGAAATCCGTGCGGATTTCGCTGCCCATGACGAGGAGACCTTGGTAGGCCCGCTCCACGTTCAGTTCGGCACCTCCGGCGAGGTTGAATTTCGCCACGTCAAGGGTCACNGTGGCTTGGGTGCCGAAACAAATCGGGGGCTCGAACACGTTGTTGTCACCCGAGCCTTCCGACTGAGCGTCAATGGCCGCGTTGATGGTGCAGGCCGTGGTTTGTCCCTCCGCACTGAANGNGTTGGTGAAGTCGGTGGTCATGTCGGCCACNGTNCCAAAGCCCTGCGTCANGAGCGAATTCACNGAGGCNTTGACCGAAGCCATCANCTCTTCACCCACGGTGTTGGAACCNGGTCCTGCGGTTTCTTCATCGAGGAAACTGCGGATCAAATCGGCCGGGGCTCCATCGTTGTCTTGGAGTCCGTCGGAAGCCAGTGAAGCGGCGAGGATGCCGTCGTCAAAGCCAAGTGCTGAGCGGTCGAACTCACGCACCATCCACGTCAATTCCATCTGAACGGTGGAGGTGTCCTGCATCTCGAAGTGGTACTGGCCTTCGATCCATTCCTGCTGCTCGGGCGTGCCGTCTTGGGTCCCGTCATACGTGTCGCATGTCTCGCCGAGGTTGCTGCAGGTGGACATGCCCGTGGCAGCCGCAAAAGGTGCCATGGATTGCAAGAGGAGCATGGCCAAAAGCAGGCTCCAAACCGCGGTGTGTGGACGTCCCATGCCCCGAAATGTACCTGACTCCTTGAAGAGCGTTCCTCCATCAGGACGCATGGGCAACGGCGCACCGTCATCTGGCGTTCGCGTGCCCCGTGCCGACGCGGAGCGCGTCCGCGCGTCGCTGGACGCGGCTGGATGCCTGGACCGCGCGTGGCGCCCCGTCGTCGATGGCGGCCACCTTGTGTGGCCCGTGCACGGGGGGGTTTCCCTGCCTGCAGACGTGGACGGTGAGCGCATTGACGTCGCGCCAGAAACGTGGTCGGCAGCCCCGCCTCCCATCGATCCGCATCACCGACTTCGCGAGGCCGTGGAGCGTTGGCTGTTGACCCACATCCAAGCGGATCGTGAGAGGCAAGAGGCCCTCCTCAACGACGTGCCCAAGCGCTGGGAACGCCTCAACGACCTCGTCCTCCTGCCTAACGATGCCTTCGCATCACCGCTGTGGAAGGAAGCCCTCAGCGCAAGCGAACGGCCCCCGTGGGCTGAGATTGCGGCCGCATTGCGCGCTGAACGGCTGGGCCAGCAAGCGCACATTGCCTCCGACGTGATCCGCAGTTCAAACGCCACGATGCTGCTCGGTGCAAGCGGTGACGTGGAGGTGACCGACCACGGCGTCGTCTTCCGGTTCGACGCCACGCAACAGATGTATTCCTCAGGAAACGTGACCGAACGCCACCGCATGGGGAACCTCGACCTGCGCGGTGAGACGGTGGTCGACGCCTTCTCCGGCATCGGCTACTACACCCTCCCGATGCTGGTTCGGGGAGGGGCCGAACACGTCCATGCGTGCGACATCAATCCCGACGCAGCCGCTTGGCTGCTCAAGGGTGCACAAGCAAACGGCGTCGAACATCGGCTCACACAACACGTTGGCGACAACCGCACCACGCTCCCGGCCCTCCAAGGGGTTGCAGACCGCGTCGTGCTGGGCTTGTTGCCCACCTCGGAGCACGCATGGGAGGACGCCGTTCGCTGCCTGAAACCTGGTGGCGGGTGGCTGCACGTTCACATGAACGTCGAAGAGGAGCGCATCGAGGCCTGGGCGGAAGAAACCGCTGCTCGCCTTGGCGGAAGCATCGGGCATCTCGAGCGCGTCAAATGGTACGCCCCAAGGATTCGGCATGTCGTGCTTGATGTGCACGTCTCACGAGGCATCTGAGTCCTGCTCTGCATCGGATGCCAGCGGAGGCAACAAGACCGCAGGGATGGGCGTGTGCTTTGGGTTGGTCAGCGAACCAGGCTTGCCGGTGGATGGGGCGAACACGCTCCAGATGCTTCCGCTCCAGTAGCCTCCACACAGGAAAACGATGATTCCGCCCAAGAAATAGATGTTCCAAAAGCTCAACGCGCCAAGCCCAGAGCGGCTTTCTTGGCTGACCGGTTCCTCGATTTGACCTGTGGCATGCTCCTCGGCGATGACGCCAAGCATGCGCACGCTGCTGATGTGAACTTCATACAACGGGCGACCGGCGGAGGCGAAGGGGTTCTGAACACCGGTCCCGGTGGGCTCGTCGCTGGTCGGCACCTCCGCGATGGCGCGCACGTGGCTCATGCCGTCCCGAACAACGCCAAACGTGGCGTAGCCCTCGTCGTCGCGGTTCTCGGGGTCGAGGCCATGGGCTTCNGTTTCAGCGATGTACCANTGCGAATCGGCGGAGTCGGGATCTTGGCTTCGCGCCATGCCGATGGCCCCGTCCACGTGACTGAGGTTGACGTCGTGCTCAAGCGGGATGGTCTCGCCCGTTCCGCCGCTGCCGCATGANAGGAANGTGGCGGGATACACGCCGACGGTGGTGCAGGTCGGNTCACCGGCTTGGGTGACGAAATCGTCGATGACACGGTGGAAGAAAATGCCGTCGTACAGGTCATCCTCCACGTGCTGAATCATGTTTTCAACCGTGATTGGNGCCCACATTGGGAACATCTCGATGACGATTTGGCCCTGCTCGTTGCTCTGGAAGTGGCCGGGTTGGTAGTCGACATCGATCACCAACACCGGATTCCCNGCGTACGAGTAGTCCATNGGCGAGCCTTCCAGTTCAGGGCCATCGTCCCACACCGAAGGGTCCAGTTCCGTCGAGCGCCAGTCCTCTTGCGCACCGATGCTTCCCGGCGTAGCAAGCACCCCGAGCAAGAGCACGGCGAGGAGCGCCGCCTCCGAACGTTGCCGCTGGCCCACACACCNCACAGGATGCACCTCCACATGAAGCNCCCGCCGAAGCAGGCGGCGGCGCGGTGATGAAATACCACCGCGACCAAGGCCCACCATGGAACAACCCTACACCTTCCTCGGCTTCGAAATCCCNCAACTCACTCAAATCGTGGGTGGCGCNCTTGTCCTCGAGGGCGTAGGGTTCTACGTTGGCACGGGCATGGAGCACATGACGTCCCTGATCCCCGGTTTTATCGGACTGCCCCTGCTGCTTCTTGGCATCATGGCGGGACGGATGCCTGAGCGCAGNAAATTGCTCATGCACATCGCGGTCACCTTCGGTCTCATCTGCGCNCTCGGCGGCCTGATGGGCATCTCAAGCCTCGNGCAAGGCGANATGGGCGGCTCCACCTACGCCCAACTCATCATGCTGGTCGTTGGGTCCGTCTACACCTTTGCCTGCGTGCAGTCCTTCATCCACGCGCGGAAAGCCCGCGAAGTGGCGTGAAGGCCCGCGGNTCACACGGCCCAGCATGACGCTGCGCATGACGCAATACCGGTGCGCGAAGCGTCAGGCTGATGAGGGGCACGTCAGGTCCAACCATCATGTCGGATGAGGTGCTCGAGGCCGAGCTCCTTCCTGACGTGGTGCCGATTCCCTTCGAATACAAGGAAGGACTCAACCAATCCCGACGCCGGATGCAGCTTGGCATCGGCGTTGGCGCCGTCTTTGCACTCTTCGTGTTCGGCCTATTGGTCTCCACCACCGTGCAAACCTACAACGAGGTCACGGCCGAGAAAGAGACCCCTTGGTGGGCCACGCCCTTGGACGAGCGGGCGGACATGGATTTGCCCATGGACACCCTTCGAGCCCAACTCCCGGTCAACGGCACCTACGATGTGCTGCCGTACACGGAGCATTTCGTTGAGGTCGATTTGCCGGCGAGCGAGGATGACCTCGGGACGCCCGGNCCNGATCTCATGCACGTGGCGCTNTGGCTGCCTGACGTNCCNGANGGCACGACNGTCCCGGTCATCATGACCATTCATCCCTACTACGACTTTGGCGGCGANGGCATCGTCGGGGACGACAGTGCACCGAACACCGTGCCGGATGGCGGTGTGGGCAAGTGGGTCTACGACACCTTCGTGCCCCACGGTTACGCCCTTGCCCAAGCCTCCACCTTTGGCACCGGACAATCCACCCACTGCCAGGACGTCAAGGGCCTTGGCGAGCAAATCGGCATTCAGGCCGTGGTCNAGTGGCTCGGCGAGCAGAATTGGTCCAACGGCAACGTCGGCCTGATGGGCAAGTCCTACGCGGGCACGACGAATTGGGAGGCGGCGCAGAACCCCTCGGAGCACCTGAAGACCATCGTCCCNATTTCCGGATCCATCGGCGTNCANGAGATGTTCTACCGAAACGGNTCCTCGGAAAGCCGTGCCATGCTGTACGACGCCCTCTACGAGGGAGCCACGGCGGACGCAACGGACGACGACATGCGGATGTGCCAAGACGACGCCATCGGCCCGCTGAATCCGCTCACCACGTGGGCCGGTGCTGACTTTGGTGGGGCGGAGTGGAACGATTACTGGGACGAGCGACGCCACCTTCCCGACGTGCTCGAGAATTACAACGGCAGCGTCTACCTTGTGTGGGGGCTNCAAGATTGGAACGTCGATCCATACCACGCCTTCCCAACCTATCAGATGCTCAAGGACGCAGGGATNCACACCCGCGCCATTGCGGGACAGTGGGCCCACAATTACCCCGACCAGCCGGACCGGCACGGTGAGCTCGGCAGCGGCTACGGCGCCGAAGCCTACCCCAACACGAGCCGCATGGACTGGGCCGTGGAGCTGTATGCGTGGTTCGAATGGTTCCTCAAGGGCCANGGTGAAGAACCCGAACCTCACGTGCAAATCCAAACCCAAGACGGGCGATGGCACGTTGAGGACACGTGGCCGCCCNAGGACATGACCTGGTGGTCAAAGGGCTTCGACGAAGCGGCGGTCAACGGGCGTTTGGTGACCGCCACGCAGTCGGTGACCGTTGATTTCGGCATGCTCAACGACACGATCCACATCTCAGGGATGCCGACCCTGCACATCACCGCGACNACNCGCACCTGTCAGGGCGGTCAAATCTTCGCGACCATGTACGCCGACGANCTCCGCCTTGGTCACGCCACNATGGACATCCGTTACCGCGACGGAGGCATGGACGCTCAGNCCACAGCACCGCTTTCCACCTACCTGATGCTGATGGAGTTCAATCCCCTNGACACCGTGGTTCCAGCGGGCAGCACGCTGCGCCTCGTGTTGACCGAGGACGGCATGGACTACCTCCCAAGTCCNTGCGCGGCCATCGGTTTGCGCATCGCCGACAACGCGGACTCCGTGCTCAGCCTGCCGCTGATCGAACGCGGAGAGGACGACGAGCGCTGGTTTGACGCCCCGCCCTGGTGGGAGCAGCAGGAGATCCCTGGGGCCTGAGCATGCGCGTTCTGGCCTTCGAAGACCACGTGGACATCGAGGCCCTNCTNATCTCTGGCTCGGTCAAGACNGCTGACCTCTCGTTCGAGCAACGNTGGAACAGCGANGATGCTCTNGAGCANATTGAGCNGGTTCGTCCNGATGTTCTGCTCCTCGACCATTTCATGCCCCCNACCACCGGATTGGACGTGCTCGATGCCGTACTCAAAGCGGTTGACGCAGGTCGCATGGCTCGGCCCGACACCATCGTAGCGATGTCAAGCGAGCCTTCGTGCAACGAAGCCATGCTGACCCGAGGCGCGGACCACGGCATCGTCAAGCATCGCGTGGCCACCTTGGACATCTGGCCATGACGCCAACAGAACCAAAGCGAGGGGAACGAGGCTCAATCGTGCAGCCCACGAGGAACGAGATGTCCTCGGTCTGGGACACAAGCGTCAGCGGTGATGCTGGAACCGTCTTGGCGTCCGGACTTCTGCCTGTCTTGCTTGTCATCGGGGCCGCCGTTGCAGCCTTTGGCGAATGGTCGCTTCCGGCATGGCCGGTGGTGCTCGTCAGCCTCACCCTTGCTGTCGCGTTGCTTGCCTTTCTTCTCCATGAAGGGCGCTGGCACGTCAGGGACCTGCGCTGGTTATGGGTGCCCATCATCATCGCCGTGACGTCCTTCGTGGACCCTTCATGGACCGGGCCGATGCTCTGGGACCAGTCCGATCATCTCCAAACGGCGAACAGGTACCTTGGACGCTGGTCGTGGGAACCCTATCACATGGACCAGAATTTCGCCTTCCGCCCGAAGGTGGTGTCCGGTTTGGCGGCGATCGAGCTTGCCCTCACGGGCCAAACATCACGGGTGTTCTTCGTGCCTTGGGTCATTCTTGTTGCCAGCGGATGGCAGGTGCAGCGGCTGTCAGAAGAAGCAGGCGCCGGGCGCTGGTCGCTGCTCGCTCCATTGCTGGTGCTGACCTTGCCCGCGATGATGGAACAAGGCCGAACCGTGTACCTCGAAGCCCTCGCCACAGGCGGCTTGATGCTCGCCCTTCGGGTGGCGCTCCGAACCCTTCAGGAGCAGTCAACAACACAGCAAGAGGTCGGGCGGGGTGCGGTCATGGCCACGGTCGGTTTGGCCAAGTTCCCTTACCTCTACCTTGGGCCAGCCTTGGCGGTCATCGCTGGTTGGCGGCAACGCTCCCTGCAACGCGCCGGTTGGGTCCTGCTCGGTTGGTCCGCCCTCGTTGCACCCTTTACCTTGAGCGACCTGCTCAATCACGGACATTACGCGGCCAGCCTGGACCCGCAGGTGACAGGAACGTTGGCCAGTTTGACCTCGGACGTCGGTCCGTACGGGCCAATCCTCGCCTTCGAAGACATGCTGATGGAACTCCTTCCGTCGCTTCATGTGCTCTTCGCACTCGGTGTGGTCTTGTGGGTGCTGCGGGACGCCAAACCGCGCGCCGTGACCGTCGCGGGATTGCTTCTCCCGAGCCTGGTGCTCTTTGCCTTCGTGCTTGATTTCGGATGGCCTCGCTACCATCTCCCATGGTTGGCGGGCCTGATCTGCTTGGGCTTGGCCGGCTTGACGCACCATGCCCCTGCTCACGACGTCTTCCGGCATGCAGCGTGGCGGCCCGCGGTGCTCAGCCTCGTCGTGATCATCGCAAGCCTGCAAATCAACGCCGTGGTTGGCGAAGCCCTTGAGGAACGAGAGGACCTTGAGGCCACGATGGCATGGCGGTGGGACCTGTTCGACCACTACTCGGCCCTTGGATCGTCGATTCCTGACGACGCCGTGGTCTTGGCCGGCTACGACATCAGCCTCGGGCTCCGTTACGGCGAGCAAACCTACCGGTTTGGCCCATCTGATGACCCGATCCATGATTCCATTGAGGTGGTCTCGGCCACACACGTGGTGACCGGGGGTATCGCCACCCGCTTTGCTTGGGAAGACGATCCCATGATGCTGCTTGGAGCGCCGTTATCGGTGGTGACGCACACCACGCGAGGCGACGATCACCACATCCTGTGGTCTGTGGATCCCTCGCGGATGGCGTCCCACGACGGGGCAGCGGCTTTGAGCATCGGTGAAGCCCGCACGCACGTCGGCGACGCCATGTTGGTGGACGGGGGCCTTGAGGTCGAGGTCCCGGAGGGTTGGACGTGGATCGAAGCCTTCGATGCCGGTCAGAACAACGCCGACGGAAGCACCGTCGTGGACCTCTTGCTTGGTCTTGAGACAAGCGCAGAGCCGGTCTGTGCGGCCTCATGTCCTGAGAGAATCAGCATACCGGAAGGAACAACATACCTGCTGCGGGTGGGGTTGGATGATGCTTGAGGCGCTGCGGGAGGTGCTCGCCTGGGCGGCGGTGTTCAACCACGCGTTGACCGCAGCGGAAGTGCGCCAACACCTCGCCATTTCAGCGACCATCGCTGAGGTGGAAGAAGCACTGACGTCTGCCTCCTTCACCACGTCTTCCTCCGGCCGTTGGCACCTTTCCACATCCTCCTACACTCCAGAACAGGACGCTGAGCGGAGGCGGTATGCTCAGGCCCACCTGAAGGAAGTGGGCCCGGTGCTGGCGCAGTTAGCGGCTTCACCCACCGTGGAAGCCATGGCCGTCACGGGTTCTGTGGCAGCAGGCGTGAATGACGAGGATGGCGATGTTGACCTGCTCATCATCGCCCGACCAGGCCACGTCTGGAGGGTGCGCGCCCTCGCGATTTACCTCCAGCACAACGTCGAGGGCGGATACAGGATCTGCCCAAACATGGTTCTCAGTCGTGACACCGTTGATGTCCGGCCATCGGCATACGCTGCTCGTGAATTGGCCATGATGCGTCCGCTCAAGGGCGAGCATGTCTTCCAAGAAATGATCGCACACAACGCATGGTTCAGCGAGCACCTCCCAAACGCCGCCATGCGCGAGCCACTGAGCATGCCATCGCCAAGCGGCGGCATGCCATGGTGGTGGGCCGTGATGCGAAGCCCGTTTGCAGGCCGCTGGGCTGAGCGTTGGGAATCTGGACGACGGATTCGTGAGTTGCGTGCCACCACACGCTCTGATGAGACCACTTACTCCAGAGACCGCTGCATTGGGCATGAAAATGCACACCGTTCACGCATCGAGCACAGCATGGCTCAAATCCTCAAGGAGGCAACGTCGTGAGCGAAGCTGCGTATTACGACGAAGTCGCAGCGTACTACGACGTCGAAGCAGATGAGTTTGAGGCCCGGGTGTGCGACAACCACGTCCGTCAGCACATGCTCGATGCCTTTCGGAAGGTGACCCTCGAACATCAACCGAAGCGCATGCTCGAAATCGGTTATGGTCCTGGAGTGGACATGTTTTGGTTCGCAGAACAACCGGAGGTTGAGGTGGTTCACGGCTTGGACGTGACCCCCGCCTTCCATCGAATGGGGCTTGCCAAGGCCGAAACCCTAGGTGAGGGAAAGGTGAAGCCGATGCTGGGTTCAGCTGAAGACGCCCACGCAAAAATGGGTCAGGAAAAAGTGGACACCGTCTTTGTGTACTTCGGCGCACTCAACACAACAACCGACCTCGACGCTTCGGCCAGAGCGATCGCTGAAGTGCTGAAACCAGGCGGCCGAGCCGTGCTGAGTGTCGTGAACCGCTGGTACCTCTTCGACGTGTTGTG
>NZMM01000028.1 GCA_002694585.1 Methanobacteriota archaeon | reverse complement strand
GGCGATGACCAACGTGCCCGGGTCGCCGGCCGCGCGCCAGGTCTCCACGTCTTCGAAGCCTGCTGCGGCCCAGGCTTCGAGCCACTGTGCTTCGGACAAGGTCGTCATGTGGACGCCCACCTTCTCCGGCCAATCGAGGCTGTCCTCGTGCTCGGCGTAATGGTCCACGCCAACCACGGCCCAGCCACCGGGCTGGAGCCAGGATTCACGGAAGGTGGCGAGCATGGCGGCGGGGTCGTGCAGGTAGTACAGCACCTCCATGGACACGAGCAGATCGAAGCGTCCCTCGGGCGCCCAATCGGGAAGCATGGCGTGGTGATAATGGCCCTCAGGGTCAATGCGCTTGGCCTTCTCGATCATCGCAGGCGCACCGTCCACCCCTTCGGCATGCGAGCAGAAGGGCATCGCGGCGAGTTGACGGACCACCCAACCGTTGCCGCATCCCACGTCGATGGCCCGGAAGCTCCGACCCAGTCCAGCGGTGCGGGTCAGCCCGAAGGCAAGCATTTCGCCCACAGCAGGAGCATGACCTCGCTCCATCCCTTCGTCACGGCCTTCTTCGGCCCATTCGCTGAACACGTCCACCGCGGGTCGCACGTCCGTCATGCGCGTGGCTTCGGGCTGCATCGCATCATCTTGGTGGTGCAAAACACCATCACGCTCCCGACGGCTTGCCGGGGCATGGCCGACCTCGACGACGTGCTGTACCCCACCATCGAACCCCACGACGAAGGCATGCTGGAGGTCACCGACCTGCACACCGTGGCGTGGGAAGTCTCCGGAAACCCCGAGGGTGCGCCGGTGCTCGTCATCCATGGCGGCCCTGGCGGCGGCAGCCAACCCGATTACCGTCGCTACTTCGATCCAAACCATTGGCGCATCGTCCAGTTCGATCAGCGCGGCTGCGGCCGCTCGACGCCGTGGGCTGAACTCGAGGACAACACGACCATGGCGTCAGTCTCCGACATCGAGCAGCTCCGCGAACACCTCGGCATCGAGGCGTGGGTGGTGTTCGGCGGATCGTGGGGCTCGTCGCTGTCCCTCATCTACGCGCAACACCATCCCGAGCGCGTCAAGCACCTCGTGCTGCGCGGTATTTTCCTGTGCCGCGACAGCGAGTTCGCGTGGTTCTACCAGGNGGGNGNGAGCCANATTTTCCCCGATGCCTTCGAGGGCTATCGCAACCACATTCCAGAAGCCGAGCGAGGCGACTTGATGCGCGCCTACCACGCCCGGCTGACCTCCGAAGACGAGGCGGTGCGGCACGCCGCAGCGAGGGAATGGACCCGCTGGGAAATGGCGACCAGTTACCTGATTCCCAAGGCGAGTGCGGAACTGAAGGCCGACGACCTGCAGTTTGCCGTGGCCTTCGCGCGCATCGAATGCCATTACTTCACGAANGGGGTGTTCATGCCGCACAATTTCATCNTGGACCACGTGGACCGCTTGTCGNACANCCCCATCGACATCGTGCAGGGGCGCTACGACGTCGTGTGTCCAGCCCGAAGCGCNTGGGATCTGCACACCGCCGCGCCGCACAGCCGCCTGCACATCATCGGCGATGCCGGGCATTCGATGACCGAGCCNCCCATCGCCGCAAAGCTCGTGGCCATCATGAACGGGCTTCAGTGAGCACGCGCTGCGACCCAGTTGAACAGNTCGTGGAAAATCGGGCTGAGCGACTTCGCGTCGTCGCTCAACGCATAGGAACCCGANCCCNCCTGNCCGTCCATTTGGTGAATGAGTCCGTGCTCTTTGAGCTCCTTCAGGCGACGCGAGACCGTGGTTGAGGTGCTGTCAACCATCCGCTTGAGGTCGGTGAATCGCATGGCGCGGCCTTGTTGGTCCAACACAAGCATGATGTGCATGGCTTTGGAACGCGTCAAGACGTCCAACAAATCGTCCATGCGGCCATAGGCCGGGTCGCACACCACCTCTTGGTCCATGATTTGAGGTAGGTCTCGCCCACCATAAATAGCAAGTTACGCCGTTGGTACCATGTTCATCACCCGGTGCACGAACGCNCCACGCTCCATTCGCCTCAAGCGACGCACCTGAGGCGTCGTCTTCATAGGGTGGAGGACGGTCGAACAGGTGAGCATAGGCTCGGGTCGATGAGCATGAGCGACGAAGGCACGGTGACCGACGAGGTCCGCATCCGCGAGCTTGAACAGGCCCTTGAGACCGAAACCGACCGACTGCGCAAGCTCTACGCCGCCTACGAGCAGCAAGAGAAGGAGCTGGTTGACGCCAAGGCAGAAATCGAAGTCCTCGAAAAGGAAATCGTCGACCGTGAGATCGAAAAAGAGGCCATGGACAACCTCCTGATGGAGAAGGACCTCAAGATTCGCGACCTCGAAATGTCCTCCACCAAGTCAGCCAAGCGGGTTGAGCACCTCGAACCCGAACTCGAGAAGATGGAAGAGAAGTACACCCGTGAGAAGGACCGCCTTGGGAAGGTCTTCGCNATCGCTGAAGAGCTCGANAACGACCTGAAGCTCGCCGTGACCGAGATGAAGGCGCGTGACGGCTGGTACGTCGAGCACATGTCCCTCTTCGAGGACCTCAACAAGGCNATCCAAGAGCGCTACGAGATGATCGAGCAAGCCGTGGAAGCCGAGCGTGCCGCTCAGCAGAAGGCCGATGCCTTCGTCGAGCGCATGGACTCGATGGTCGAAGCCCGCGCGGCAGAGATGACCATCGAAGAGGCGGAAGGCGCCATCGCCGAAGAGGCCGCATCNTCGAATTCTGGCGACGAAATTGTCGTGCCTGTTGGCGTGGTCGAAGTCGCCATTTCGGCTGGCCCAGACGGTGAATTCGGGACCGATGACGACGAGGTTGAGGTCCGCGCCCGCGGTTCAGGCGACGATGCNTCCACCGAAGAGGCACCCGAAGCCGAGGCCGAGGCCGAGCCCGAAGCCGAAGAGGCCCCCGCTGAGGAAACCGCGACGTGGGACGACGGCGAGGACCCCTGGGACGGAGCGTGACCACGCGAATGGCCTGGCTCGCCGAGGGTTCCTCGGCGATGGTGGTAACGCCGATTGCCTCAGGCAGCATCGTGCTGCTGATTTCGGCCTTCGTTGATCCGCTGTTTGGGCTTGGTCCGCTTCTCGGCGTGCTGCTCCTGTGTGCCGCATCCTGGCTGCTGCTGCGCTTCCGTGATCCCCCACGAAAAATCCCTCAAGACGCCGGCCTTCTGGTGGCGCCCATCGACGGGCGCATCGTTCACCTTCGACGCGAGCGGGCCACGCACCGTCGCCCGGGTCCAGCCACCGCGAAGGACGAGGTCNTCGAAGACCTCGGTGGTGGACCGTGGACCGAAGGCGCGTGCTCGACCCCCTTCGAGACCGAGCAGCGCTTTGCCGAGGTGAACGACGAACGGGACGACGACGTCTGGTGCCTGCGCCTTGCCATCGGGCCCCTCGACCTCCAAGTGCACCGCGCACCCATGGCGGGGACGGTCGTGGCCGGAGAACACCGCCGTGCGGCGGACGGTTGGCCGGAACGCTTGCGCTGGGTCATCGAGTCCGCCGAGCGTCGGGTTGAGGTGATGGCGCACCTCGTTCGCCCAAGGTTTGCTNTGACGCCCCTGTCTACGCCNGGNGAGACGGTTCGACGTGGGCAACGCCTGGCCTTCATGTCGACCACGCCCCTGCTCGANCTTCGCGTGCCGGTGACCGAGTGGAGCCCAGAAAGCGTGCTGATGCAGGGCGGGAATCGGGCCAACGGTCAAGAGGTCAACGCCGGGACCACCGTCGTGTTCCAGCCCTTGTGGGACGCGGAGGAATGAGCGTGAAGCGGACCCTTCCTGCGGTGGTNGCCCTGCTGCTCTTCCTGATGCCGTACGGTTATTTTGAGGCCGGCATGATCGTGTACAGCGGTGCGACCTTGGCTGANCCCACCTGTGAGGATCACGCGCCCTACAACACGCCGGCCTCGTTCACGCCGCACCTTTGGGGCACGGACATGATCGATGCTGCGCCCATCAACCTCACGAGCGACCTCACCGCCGAGGCGCCGGAAGGTTTGGCGTCGTGGAGCATGCCGGTGTGGACCAACGCCACCGTTCAGATGGAAGACGAACCCATCGAGCTGAGCGCGTGGGTCATCGAGCAAGATCCNACCGAACCGTGGGTGCTTCTGGTGCANGGCATTCGCTCTTGCAAGGCCAACCACGAGGTGCTTCTTCCGGGAGGCATGTTGGCCGAGGCAGGGTACAACGTGGTCATGATGGACATGCGCGACCACTGGGAGAGCACGCTCGAAGACGGTCAAGTCTCGGCCGGTCAGAAGGAATGGCGCGACGTGGTCGCTGTGTGGCAGTGGATTCAGGACGAGAAAGGCGTGCCCGCAGAACGCATCGGCGTCATGGGCGCATCGATGGGCGCGGGCACCGTTGGCATCGCCTTCGCACAAGAAGAGCGCATGGCCAGCGTCTTCCTCGATTCACCNTTCTCCAACATGGGGGACATCATTGTTGAGGAGCTGGCCTTCAGNGGGTATCCGACCTTCTTGAAGGACGCCGGCATTTTCGCGGGGCGCGTCAGTTCTGGCGAAGATTTGGTGGAGCATAACCCCATTGACGGGGCCCTCAACATCGGAAACCGCAGCATGACGATCGTCCACGGCGAAGACGACATGCGCATCCGCATCCACCATGGCGAATCGCTGTGCGAAGCCGCCACCGAAGCGGCCGAGGATCCGTCACAGGTGACCTGTTGGTTTGAGTCCAGCCAGCTCACCTTCAACAGCACCGACGACGGCCTTGTGGTCGAAGGCCACGTCACGCTCATGCTTACGCACACGCCCATCTACGAGCAGCGCCTNCTGGCGTGGGCGGANGGCCTNCGGGCCACGGCAGGTTGAAACAGGGCTCACNTGAGCCGGGGTCGAGGGACATGGGGACACGTTTGACCTTGGTCGGGCAGGGCGAGAAGGCTCAGCGCGTNCACGACTTGGTCAAGGCGCCGGCCAACACGCCCGAATCCCGTCGCCGTCAAGCGAGCTGGGACGCCGCTCGACCCGCAACGGTCTACACCACGCCAGAGATGCTGCCTGACGGCACGCCCTGCTCGGCGGCGACCGTCATCCTTCGCACCAAAGGGTGCCACTGGTGGTGGTCCAGCGGGTGCACCTTCTGCGGCTACTTCAACGACACACGCGATGACGTGACGGAGGNGGACCTTCATGCGCAATGGGATTGGTCTGCGGCGAAGTTGAACGGTTTCGCCGACGTGCAGATGGTCAAGGTCTACACCTCAGGATCCTTGCTCGAAGACCGGGAAATCCCNGTTGGCTTTCAGGAGCGGGTCCTGCGCGAGTGNGCAGAACGCGGACTCCATCTCATCGTCGAAAGCCGAACCGAGCAGCTGACGGAAGAGAAGTTGGCTTGGGCCACGAGCGTCAACGCTGACTTCACCGTGGCCATCGGACTCGAGGCNTACGACGACGAAGTGTTGCGTTTTCACGTGAACAAGGGCTTCAGCGTGAAGTCCTACGACCGCGCGGTGGCCAACCTCAAGCAGGCCGGCGTGCGGGTCAAGGCCTACCTGATGTTCAAGCCGCCCTTCATGAGCGAAGCCGATGCGTTAGACCACATCGTGGATTGGATCGCCGCTATCGCTGAAGATGCGGATGAGATCTCCATCAACCCGATGAACATCCAAGGCGGGACGGTCATCGATCGNCTGCACCGTGCACGCCAGTACCGTCCGCCNTGGCTNTGGTCCTTGGTNGAGATGATTCGACGTGCCCACNCCATCGTGCACCCNGAGGGAGGCGTCAACGGCGACGCCGATCAGGTGAGCCGCCTGATCGTTCACCCGACCGCAGGAGGACGNGTTCGCGGTTCGCACAACTGCGGCTCGTGTGACGCTGACGTGGTGGCCGCCATCGAGCGCTATGCGGTCTCTGGCGACCTCCAGGAGTTTGACGGCCTGCACTGCGCTTGCGAATCTCGGTGGGCGGAAGATCTGGCCCTCGAGCGCGCCCTTCCGGCACCGCTTGGCCTCGCCCCCTCCCGTCGCGCGCCTGCCGCTGAACGGCTCAGGGCGCCTTGACGCGGCCGCGCGGTTTCTCCACCCATGGTGGTGAATCTTTATGTCCGTGCCTCAGGTGGGTCAAAACGCCCCATTGGGGCTCCATGTGGTGGCCCTCTTGGCATCAACAGACATCATCCACGAATCCACGGTCGGCGACGCCGAACCAGAATCAAGCCGCATGGTCCTCGCCCTCCTCGGCGTGGGCCTTCTCGGACTCTTCGCCCTGTTCAGCAACGTCTTCGGTTGGGACAGCGTTCCCGTCCTCGGTGATCTCGTCCCCTTGCTCGGAAACCTCGGTGGCAGCGGCATCTGGTACTACCTCATCGGCCTCATCGTGGGCGCGACCGCCATCGTGTCCACCGTCATCGGCGAGGTGCTGTCCGAGTGAAGGAGGNGTGATGCATGGAACCCGTGTTCATCTCCGTCGGCGTGATGGTCGGCGCTCTTCTTCTCNTNGCGTACTACGTCCAGAACGGNGTTGGCGGCATGAGCCAGCCACTGCAAACCTTGGGCCGNTTCCTGCTCGTCAAGGCCCCCGCNGGAGCAGTCGATNTGTTTGATGACAGCGCCGGNCGCGGTGGCCGCACGTGGGCCCGTTTCGGNCTCGCGTGGNTGGTTCTCGCGGGCACCCTCGGTTTCGTGGGCCGCTGGCACGACTGGGACGNNACCGCGCTCGACTCNCTNGCCAGCCTCGGTTGGTCCTACGACGACGGCAGCGGATTGGCNACGACNATCAGCATGACGCTGCGCACCGGCCTGGTGATGGTCTTCATCGGGACCACCCTGACCGCCACCGCCCGCACGTCCGGCGGCCGCCTCAGCAGCGAAGCCAGCGCCTCGATGATGGCCTTGGTCTTCACCGGCGTGACCCTGCTCGTGCTCCTCCTGCCGACCTTGGCGGGCCTGTTCGGTATGGACACAGCCACCGAGGACCTGCTCAGCAAGGTCGTCTCCTCCGTGGTGCTTCATACCGCAGTGGGCGGTGCCCTCCTCATCAACGTCCTGATCACCCTCGCCAACCGTGGTGATGCGCCCATCGCCTACACCAGCTGGTTCCTCCTCAACGCGCTCGTGGTCATGCTGGTTGCGCCCCTGCTGTACATCGGTGGCGAACTCGGAAGCGGGACTCAGACCGTGTGGTTGGCCCAGGCGGCCCTCGAAGGCTGGCTGCCGCTCGCCCTCATGCTCGGCACCGCCTACGCGGTGATTCCCGCGGCCTCGGAACGGGCCATCTGGTCTTCCTCACTCGCGACGGCTTCCCTTGCCCTGCTCTTCCTCACCGTGCCTGCGGTGTCGGTGCGTCAGGTGGACGCGCCCGTTCTGCTGGAGAATTTGGGTGGTATCCTGATGACCTTCAGCATGCTTCCGCTGTTGGCGGCCTCGGTCAACCTGCTTCAGACCGCTCGCTCCGGCGCGGCTCAGGCCTTCTCGAGCCCTGCCGGCCTGGCGGGTGTTCTGGCGATGTTCCTGCTGCCCATCTACGCCGTCGGTGCCTATTTCTCTGGCATGGAAACCCTCGTCGGCGAAGCAAGCCTCCACGGCCTGAACATGGCCCTCAGCCATGGCCTCTTCTTCACCGTCGGTGGCCTGCTGGCCCTTTCCGCCACCCTCGGCTACCTCCCTCAAGCCAACGGCCGACCTGCAGCCGACACCGGCGGTGCGTCCACCGCCGTCTGGATGGTGGCCTTGGGCGGTTTCCTCGCGACGGTGTCCACCGCGTTGTCCACCCTCGCCACCCGCGCAGTTGAGCGCGGTGTTTCTGACGAGGACATGGTCGAGGCCGCGTTGGCCAACATGGCGGGCTTCGACCTCGTGGGCGCCTTCCTGTTCTACGGCGTCGCCCTCGGCTTCATGATCGCGGCTTCGGTCAGCGTTCGCATCGGCTTCTCCCCCGCTTCGGCCAGCACCTCGGTCGGCAGCGACATCCGCAGCTACGCCCTTTCCGGAGGCAGCACGAGCATCCGTTCCCTCCTCGGCCGTGGCGTTGGGCTCGACACCGAGCTGATCATTGGCGGTGACGGGAAGGCTGCCGCGGGCTCCACGGTCATCGCCGTCCGTGCTGACCTTCACAACGACGAGGTGACGGAATTCCCTCAGGACGCTGACGCGGTGCCCGAGGAACTCCAGATGCTGGCGGATTACCTCGATGAAACCAAGCANGACGTGTTCTCCTTCTTCCGGTCCATNGACCTCGANGACAGTGGCTCCATTGACGCCCGCGAACTCCAGAATGCGCTTCGTGGGGCCAAGATNGCCAACCTNCCNCCATGGGACATGGGGCGTCTGATTGCGGCCATCGACATCGACGGAGACGGTCAGATCAACCTCCCCGAGCTCGACATNACCGTNGCCCGTNTGCGCGCTCCTTCCNCCGAGGAAGAATGAGGAGGGGTCCGCCCTGCGCATCGGGCTGGTCGGCAAGCCNAACGTCGGCAAATCCACGTTCTTTGCAGCGACCACGCTGGCCAAAGTGGACATCGCGAACTATCCCTTCTGNACCATTGACCCGAACGTGGGGGTGGCNTTTCCTCGCGCACGCTTGCCGTGCCCATGCAGTGAATTGCGGGCGCGGCTCATCGAAGAGGGACGTCTGGACGACAACGCGGGTGACCGAGGCGGTTCCATGTGCTCCCCTCGAACGGGCACATGCCTCAACTTCGAGCGCCATGTGCCGGTCGCTCTGGTGGACGTGGCTGGACTCGTGCCCGGAGCCTCAGAAGGACGCGGAAGAGGCAACGCCTTCCTCGCCGACCTTGCGGGCTGTGATGCNCTGATTCAGGTCGTGGACGGTGCGGCCGCCACGGACGTCGAGGGCAACCCGATTTCACCGGCCACGGACCCCGTCGCGGCGGCCGCGTCCATCGCTCACGAGGTCACCTTCCTGACCACAGAACTCGAACAATGGATTGCCAGCGTCCTCGCCGACGGCTGGTCTCGCGGTGTTCGCCGTGTCCAAGCCGAAGGTGAGCGAGGCCTGCTGGGCTTCCTCGTTGAGCGCTTGAGCGGCCTCGGGGCGACCACGGCGCTCATCGGTTCAGCGCTCGACGCCCTCCGTGAACGCGGGCACGACCTCGGCCAGCCCTGGACTTGGGGTGACGACGAGATGAGCGCCTTGGCCAAGACCCTCCGTCGCGGTTTGTTCCCGCTGCACGTCGCGGTCAACAAGCTGGACCTTGCCCCAGAGGGCGTCATGGATCACCTGAGCCTCGACGTGGACGCCACGCCGTGCCTTGCGGACATGGAGTTGGCCCTGCGACGGGCAGACGCGGCGGGGCTCATCCGATACCGGACGGGCGACGTCGACTTCGAAGTATCAGAGGACGCCCCGCTCTCCGACGCACAACGCGCTGCGCTGGAGCGGATGCGCGGGGCTTTGGCTTCGGCCGGCGGCACCGGCATTGAGGCGCTGCTCGACGCGGTGGTGTTCGATACCCTCGAACGCATCGTGGTGTATCCCGTGCAGGACGAAGGTCGGTGGGTCGACGGAGATGGAAAGGTGCTTCCTGACGCGCTTGTGGTGCCCTCAGGCATCACCGCCAAGGCGGTGGCCGGGCGGGTGCATACGGATTTGGAAGCAGGCTTCATCCGTGGTGTGGACGGGCGNACGCGACGCGTGGTCGGTGCCGATCATCAGGTTGAGGACGGTGANGTCCTGAAAATCCACGCCAAGACGTGACTCAGTGGCCTTTCGGACGCTCATGAGCAGGGGTCAGGCGCGCCATGTCACCGGAGTACTTGGCCCGATAAAGCAGGATTTGGGCCGGCAAGAGCAACGTGCCAATGCCCAGCAGCACAAGCACGTAGGTGCCCCAAGGAGACACGCCGGTCAGGAAGGTCAGCCACAGGGTCCATCCCATCAGAATCGTGATCGAGGGCCCCCATCGCCGTGAGACCACNGAAAGGCGCGANGCGATGAGGTTCTCGTCGAAGAANGTTGGAACGTCTTCTTTGCTCACCAGGCCTTGGTCGAGGCCACAACGGACACAGATTTGGGCACGTGGCCCGTTTCCGTGGATGAAATACTCACGTGCGAAGGTCCCGTTGCAGGATCGGCACAGCGGCATGGTCTCCCTCAGGTNTGACGACCGGCTCCCGTCCTTTCAACCATGCGATGNNCCGAGGAAGGTTCGGAGGAGCCGGTCNCCTTCTTCGCTGCCGATGGATTCCGGATGCCCCTGCAAGCCATGCACGTTGAANCGCGGCGAACGNACCCCCATGGTCACGTGTCCAGANCGGGCGTTGATGTCNAAGCCTNNCAANTCTGNGCCTTCAACNACGAGCGAGTTGTAGCGGACCATGCGCATGGTTTGCCCCGAAACATCACGGAACAGTCCGCTTCCATCGTGCACGATTTGGACCGGGCGGCCGTGCACGGGGCCATGTGGATCGGGCGTGATTCGACCACCTGCCGCCAGTCCNAGGGCNTGATGACCAAGGCAGACGCCGAGCAGGGGCGGTGCTTGCCCCCGCAAGGCCAGTTCTGCCAATCGCATTGAGAACGCNGCCTCTTCGGGTCGGCCGGGTCCCGGCCCGAGCACAATGTGGCTCGGAGCTGCTNCCAACAACGCCCTGACGCCGTCATCGATGTCCGGTGGGCCCCGCGGCCCACGTCCTTGCANCACGTGCACGTCGTGACCCAGCTGCATGATGGCGTGCGCGATGTTGTGGGTGAACGAGTCTAGGTTGTCCACCAACACCACCGCTGCGTGAGGATGCGCTCGCGCTTGGCCCAACCGTCCCCCGAGCGGGGCGCCTTGCGGGACGCGAAGCGGCGTGATGCGCAAACGCCCTCTGGTGCTGCTTCGTGGCGAGCCCCAGCCCGCAGCACTGAGGAGGGCGTCGGCCTTCCAGACCGCTTCCTCAATTTCGCGAGCGGCCACACTTGCGATGGTGATGCCACCCCCGGCCGACACGTCAGCCACGCGTTTGTCACCTTCGTAACGGACCTGCATGGTCCGGATCAGGATGTTCCATGCCCCGTGATGCCCGTCAGGATCCCACCATCCTACAGATCCGCACCAGAAGCGTCGTGGCTCGTGCTCAATGGCGTCGATGGCGGCGCAGACCACCGTTCTGGGACAACCGGTGATGGAACCACCCGGGAACACCGAAGCAAAAGCCGTCGGCGGGTCAACGGTCAGCGTCGCGCCCACGTGCGACACCAGGTGTTGAACGGTGGCGTAGGCCTCGACGTCATAGCGCTGAACATGGACCGAGCCTGGCCGACTGATGGCGCCCAAATCGTTGCGCATCAAGTCCACGAGCATCCTGTGCTCAGCAGTTTCTTTCTCGTCTTCCACCAAGGCACGACGGAGCGCTTGCTCTTCCAGTGCGTCGCTTCCACGCGGGTAGGTCCCTTTGATGGGCGAGGTCATTGCTTGCCCGGCGTGAATCCGTAGGAGCGATTCGGGCGAACTCGACAACAGGAGATGGTCAAGGTCNGGAGCCCACGTCCACGCTGAGAAGGGGGCGGGGTTTCCCTCGAGCAACCGTCGCATCACGTCCCATGGCTCGTCACCAAGGGAGCCCGTCCATCGTCGACCGATGTTGACCTGGTACATTCGCCCGTCGACNATGGCTTGCTTCACNGATTCAATGGCCTCGGCGTGTTTCGCATCGTCCATGGAACTCTCAAGCGCAGCATGTTGAACAACGGGCCCGGGAGTCACGCGCGCTTCGGCCGGTTCNACGTGCTCCGCCCAAGCGTCGCCGTTGACGTGCAGGCGGTGGCTCTGGCCCGAGGCATGATCGATGAGCAACGCACCGTCCACCGACCAGAACACCGCAAGNAGTGCGTCGAAGTCCGGTACGTGTTGGACGCGAATCGGCTGGGTCCACTGCACCAAATCGTAGGCAAAAGCACCGCTGAGGAAGGGCCGCTGCGGCCATCCTTCCACGTGNGTNACGAAGGGTTGTTGATCGAGCATCACGTCGTTCAAGGTCCGCATGAGGTCGTCCAAGGTCGGGGCGGAGACCTGCTGCAGGTCATGCCATGATCCATCTGACCACGCCTGTACCGTGGCGGTCAACTCACCTTCCGTGTCCCACGCCGGCTCGGCTTGAAGCGGGTTGCTTTGGTCAAGGACAGAGGTCTCGGGTTGCGGTTGCCGCACCACGGCTCGACGACGTGGAGGGCGGGCGATCATCGAGTNNTTNGCCAGATGACTGGCCGGCCCGGTGGACAGGAGNAGGACCTCNTCCGGGGCGCCGAAGGCTCCCGCCGTCGGTCCAAGTTGACCCTGCTCGCGCAGGCCCTCCACCGTACGGATGAGGTCCATGTTCAGGCGCCTCCNANGACCGTCCAGGTGGNAGGGTCGNTCATGTGACGCTCGTAGGCATCACGGCAGGCGTNGAACAAACGCGAGCTTGGCGANACAAAGGGNACGCCGTCGATGGTCTCGACCGACGCCACGCCAAGTCCGGTGCCAACGAGCACCATGGCGGTNGCCCNGGCCACGCGGCGTTCGTTCAGGTGGCCCCGTTGGACGGGAAGGCCNGCGGCAGCAAGGTCGTGCACGAGGGTCTGCAANGTCACGCTGTCCACCCCGCCATCCTCGTCCTTCGCGGCCCACACCACGCCGTCATCGTCCAACAGCAGAGGTGTGGAGCGTCGCTCATCGACGATCCTGTGCTCGTGCACCAGCAGCACCGCATNGGCGCCCATGGCGTCTCCTNGGGCCGCAGCCTCAGCCGCCCACGCCCACGCACCGTGCTTTGTTCCCGTGATGCGACCTGCCCATCGCGGCGCAGGTGCCGTGATGGCGTCGACNTCGGGAAACGTCTGGCGGTCGCGGATCGTGCAACTCCATCCGTCGGTGGACCATGCAAGGCGGANCAATCCCTCCGTTGAACGGTCGTGGCATGCGTCGCGCAGTGTTGGGAGCGCGTCGGCNATCTGCGGTGTCAGCCGCAANGCGCGGGCGTGATTTTGNAGCCGGGTAAGGTGCAGGTCGAGGTCAGCCANGCCNCGTTCCGGNCGGAACAGCAGCGTNGTGAACACAGCGTCACGCGGTCCTGCAGGCATGCGCACACCTCAGGGAGGGCGGTGCCGGGCTTCAGCACACCGGTCACAGCAGATCATCGAGGAAGGAGGTGTCCAAGCCNCNTTGGGTNGCAGGNGGTGNGTTGTCCAGACCCAAGTCGTCCAGCAAGCCGTCAATGTTGGCNGGNGGTGCAGCCGAGCGCGTCACAGGNGCCTCCATGCGGGCTGGAGCGAGCTGCTGTGCGGCGGCATAGAGGTCGACGGACAAGGCCTCTGGCGCGGCCAAGGCCGAGGGCGTGGAGGGCGGAGCAGCAGGCGGCGGGGACGGTGCTGAAGCCGTTGGAATCGGCCCAAAGGCGTCCTCTTGGATGCCCCAGGTGGCCTCCTGCAAGGTGTAGGCTTTGCNGGTTTCACCGCCACGGCGCCGGAGCACCAGCAGGGCCAGCAGCACGGTGATGAGGACCAGTCCGGCGATGATTGCGTTGGGTCCGGTCAGGTAGGTTCCGAGGTCCAGCCCGTCGTCCACCGCGCCTTCGCCGCCTTCGCCTTGGGTCAGAGGGGCCAAGAAGACAGGCTCAACGGAGGTCCGCTCGAAGACGTCGTCGACCGGTGTGACCGCGATGTACCACCCGGTCGAATTGGTCAGTTCGGGGAAGGCCGCAGCGGTGATGCGGAATGAATTCGAAGCTTGGACTTCGGCGGCCAAGGTGGCGCTTTCAACGTCNGGGAAGGTTGCGCTGGCGAAGTAGACGCGGTAGGCACGAACGCTTGGGTCGCTGGTGTGTTCCCAAGCCACGAGGACATCGGTTTCGTCCGCCCATGCGGCGGAAATGCCCGTGATGGGTTCAAGGTAGAGTCCGGGGTCTTCGACGCCGTCGTCAACGGGTACAGCCGAGACCGTGGTGAGGTCGGTCAAGTGTGCGTTGCCGCTCGTGTCACGCACCACGACAGCGAGGTGAACGGTGACGTCGGGCTCAAGGGAACTGCCGTCCGAATAACGGTCCACCACGACGGGGAAGTTGGGCGTACGATCGAGCACCAGGCTTGGAGACGCATCTTCGCTGACGCGGTTGAAAGGTGCACTGAGGACGTAGACTTCGTAGGATTCGACGTCGCTTGCAGTGCTTGGCAGGAATTCCAGCAGCACCGCTCGTCCGTCGTCTTCGGGCCGGTCGGTGGCCACGAGTTCCTGGATGCGGTCGGGCGCTTCACGGTCGGCCACGTTGTCGATCGCCACGGCCGAGTCGGTGGTCAGCCCGTCGAGATGGACGTTTCCGCGGAGGTCGTGGACGGTAACAGCAGCGTACACGGTCATGCCGTCTTCGATGGGTACCACGGACCAGGTGCCGTCTTGGTTGCGCTGCATGGCCTCGTTCATCGTGATTTCAAAGGACGAACCGTCGGCATCGATGCGCTGCGTGTCGATGCGCAAGGCACTGACACCTTCAGTGAGCATACCGTCCTCGTGCCATGCACTGACGTTGGTGATCGATTCGGTAAAGGTCCACACCAGATAGTGGCCGAAGTCGTCGGCGGCAGAGGGCGCGAAGACCACGTCGATGGCCGAGCCGTCGTCTTGTGGATGATCAAAGGCTTCGACCGCCACGAGCCGTGCTGGTGGCACGCCTTCGTCCACGACGTTTCGGAATGGAATGGCGTCGTCGATGATGGTGTCCTCTCCAAGGCTGAGGTCGACATTGAGCCAAACGTCGTGGGCGGTCACGGCCACCAGGTAGGTGCGTCCGTCAACGAGTTCACGGCCGCCGATGTCGTCCACCACGGTGCCGTTGGCCGAGCAATCCGTGACCACCTTGCTTTCTTCGAAGGCGAGGATCCCGTCGCGGAGGTCCTGCGCTGCTTTGGCCACCAGCGTGGCGTACGGTCCGTCGTCTTGTCCGGGTTGGTCCATGCTCTGGATGTCCCCAAGCTCGTGCAACCACACCGTGTAGAAGGCGCAATCCACGGCGATGGAGGGGGTCCACGTGACCAGCAGCCGTCCTCCTTCGTCGTTTGGTGCGTCCTTTGCTTCAACGTCTTTGAGGGGGGGTGGGGCAAGGCCGTCGTCCAGGCCGCCGGTGGGCACCACTGGGCCCAAAATGAGGGCGTCGCTGAGGTTCTCTTGGCCGGATTCGTCCACACAGGTCAACCCAATCCAGTACACGCGACCAGGTTGGAGCGAAAGCACCGTTTCGTTGCCTTCGGTCTTCGGCAGGTCGAGTTCAGGCGTGAGGCCGAGAACATCGGTGCGTTCGACGGTCGAGGCGTACAATCGGGTGGAAGCGTGGTCCAACGCCGTGCATCGCTCCCATCGAACCTCAAGCTCGCCATCGGCTGCGTTGCTCAAGGTGGAGGGCATGGCTTCGCCGCTGTTTGGAGGCCTTGGAATTTCGTCGCTGGGGGTGGCAGGTCCGAGGGGCATTGACGGTGTACCAAGGCGACCGTCAGCATACTCAACCACGATCACGGCGCTGTAGTCTTGGCCGTCGATGAGCGGCTGGCCACCGGCGGTAAAGACGTCAGCCTGCAGCCGGCTGTGGAGCGCCACGGCGGCGTCCGGTTGGAGGTTGGAGCTCTGCAGTTCAGCCGCGGTCGGTGGTGCAGTCCAGCCGTCCGGCTGGAGGTAGATGAGGTACCGCGCGAAATCGTCGTCGTGGACGAGGGACCATGAGGCACGGAGTGCACCGCCACCGTCGTCAGGGCGGTCCGAAAGGTCGAGGAGTTCGATGGGCGTCTCCGTGCGGCTCCAGTCGTAGATGAGGCGTACGTCCATGGAGCCGTTCACCGGACTGAACAATTGTGCTTCAACGGTCAGGTTCCCGTTGAGCATTCGCCCGGTGTCCACGGCGGCTTGCAGGCGGCTGACGAAGGCGTCGTCGGCCATCTCAAAGGTGCCGTCCCAGAGCAGCAGCTCAGAGGAGGCCCACACGGCCGCGCCTTGGGTGCTCGAACTGAACACCAGCGGCAGGGCGGTGGGCGTGAGCGCTCCCGTCGCACCCGCGGCGAGGCTCACGTTGCTCAGACCGGTGAGGTTGAGCAAGTCGATGGTGGTGCCCGGATGCAGGAACTCGGTCACGTCGGCGAAGCCGGTGCCGATGCCAAGGTTGAGCGGCGTGGCTCGGAGGCTGGCTGCGCTGGGCACCGGCTGGTAGCCGGGCGGGGCGCTCCACGCCGCCAACCCGTCGTCAAAGGTGCTGGCCCACACGGCACCGGAAATGTCGAGCGCAACGTCGCTGATGCCAANGACGGTTTCAGCGGCGAGTTGAGCGTGTGNTGCAGAAGAGGCCTCGACGAGCACCAGACCGCTGCNCGTCATCAGAACCGCGGTGGTGCCGTCGGCCACGATCCGTTCAACCCGCTGATTCGTCGGGGTGCGGTCAANTCCCTCCTCGAATTCTTCGCTCAGGGCGTTCCAGTGGGTCATGGTGCCGCTTTCTGTTGCGATGTGGAGGCCCCACCAATCGGCGGCCACGGCGGTCACATCGTTGGATGGGAGTTGGTCGAACCGGTGGGTGTCGTCCACGACGAATCCACCGGGCGCAGAGGACGAGGCAGCGAGCACGGTCGCACCTGGCCGGGATGAGCCGAGCCCGTCGTGCGCCAGCAGCACGGTTCCGTCCGTCGCATTCCTGAACAGGCCCCACGTCGAGGTTTCGAGCAGACCGGATGTGCCGTCCCATGTGGCGATCATCTGGTCCGCAGAAGCGTTCCACAGCGCCAAACCACCGTCCGTCGCCAGCAGGACCTGTTCGTTGCCAGTGCCATCAAACCACGTGAGGATGTCCTCGACGTTGTTTGAGGCAAGTCCGTTTACGGTGGTGATGGGCGTGTCCCAACCGTCCATGCTCCGATCAAATCGACCCACGCCACCGTCGGTGGCGATGTGGACCACGTCCGATGAAGAGGTGCGGGACAAGCCGAGGACGGTGTTGGACGGCAGACCGCCAAGGACACCACCGTCGACGAAGGCGTCGCTGGTCGGGTCATAGATTTGCACGCCAGAGACGCCACTTCCGCCTCCGACCAAGCCCGTCACCAGTTCGTTGCCGTACCATGCCAGACCGTCGAGGTCGTCGGAAAGGCCGTTGCTGGCCGTGGACCACGTGCCGTTCAACAGGTCAAGGCTCAGCAGTCCAACGCCTTGCCCTCCACCGTTTCCGCCACCCCTTGGTGCGGTCGCAACGTGCACGGCTTGGCTGCCAATGGCCAGCGAGCTGGCCCGCATCCCCGAGGGCATCACATGGCCCTCGGTCCACGTCAGGGTTCCGTTGCTGGCCACGTCGCCAATCAACAGCGCGCTGCCGCCGGTGGAGCTCCCGAATCCTGCGATGGAGTCGTAGGTGGCCGCATAGAGGGTGGTGCCCGAACCGGCCAAGGCCGAGACGGATCCTGAGTTGAGTTGGATGCGGCTTCCGATGAGGGAGGCACCGGTGGACGGCCACCACGTGCCCACCTGACTGTAGCCGGAGCTCAAGCCGGGGATGCCGTACACAACCGCCCCGTTCGATGCGCGGTCCACCGTGGTGACGAGGGCTCCTTGCTCCCGGACGGTTGGGACGCGGTTGGCGACATCGTACACGGCATAACCGCCGTCTCCGTTGTTCGTGTCGTAACCCACGGCAATGGAGGGAGCACTCGCAGGCCCGACCGTCGCCATGGCGTCGTAGTACACAGGCGAATTGCTCATGCCGTCTGCACTGGTAAGTTGGTCGACCACCTGATTGGTTGCCAGGTCCCAGACGATGACGCCAGCGCTGACCGACCAGAACCCAACGTGCAATTCTGTGCCCGAGCATGCCAAGGCAGCCGGTCGAGCGTTGGTCCCGAAGTCTTGCCCGTCGATGACCACGTCCGCCGCGACCCCGTTCGGGTCCACGCCGATGACTTGGGCTCCACCTGACAGTTGGAAGAAGGCCGTCCAGACCATGCCGTCGCACGCCTCGATGCTGATCGGATAGGCGTTCGAGAAATCGCCGCCGTTTGAGGAGAGCACCGTGGTTTGGGTGCCGTTGCTGTCCTCCATGATCACCACGCCGTCAGGGTTCCAACCCTGACCGCTGGTGGCGCCGATGAAGAGGACGTTTCCATCGGTCCAAAGTTCGTAGACTTCAGGCGTGCTCGTGGACGACCAATACGTGGACCACGTGCCCGTGGTTGGGTCGTAAGCACCGACGCCATCTTCGGAGGCAAACAGGACGTTCCCGCCCCATTCGACCATGCCGCCACCAATGGGGTAGCCACCCTGGCCGTTGGGCAAGTCAGGCGTCTCGCTGGCGGACCAGCCCAACACTTGAGTGCCGTTGGCGTCGAGCACCTCAACGCCATCGTCTCCGTACTGAATCCACGTGTCGCCGTTTGCGGTCTGCAGGACCTCCAAAACTTCAATCGACGTGTCTGGAAGAATGTCAGGCAGCCAACTGTTGCTGGTGGCGTTCCAGCGGACGATGCCACCGCTACCTTCGATGTTCCACCATTGACTTGAAACGGCGCTCGCGACGATGACGTCGCCCATGCGGCCCATGCCCGCCACGTCGAGGCCCCCCTCGTTGAGATGGACGCCGATGTCGAGGTAGTTGGTCGCTGAGGAGTAATCGCTGGTGTCGATGCGGTAAATCCTGTCAGAGGCCGTGCGCTGGTTGTAGTACAGCACATCACCGACCATGATCAGGTCGTATGGGTCGCCGTTGTCGTAATACAAGCCGCTTGACTTCTCGATGTCCACCAGTTCGGTCGAGTTGACGACGTCGATGAGTTGGAACCCGTCGTCGCCACCCACCCAGAGGGTGTTGGCTTGTACGCCAGCCACCAGCCCGGTGATGCCGTTGGTGTCCAGCACGCCGCTTGAGGTCCACAGGTTCTGCCATGCTCCGTTGGCCAAGTCCCAACGGGCCACGCCAATGCCGTCCAAGCCGATGTAGGCCACGTTGCCGACCACGGCGACAGGTGCGTTGTCAGCAGCCTGCGTTTCCCAGGTGTCGACCACGGTGAAGGAGTTGCGGGCGATGACGCCCACCCCACTGAGCGTGCCGCCGAACACGTGCGTGCTGTTGTGGCCGAGGGAATAGGTCGCCCAGTTGGGCATGCCGTCATACACGGTCAGGCAGCCGTCGATGTCCAATCCACCCGAGGCGTCCAATTGCCAGCGGCAGACGCCGAGGTTGGTGGCGGCGTACAGGTAGGAGCCAAGATCCATGAATTCGAGGTGCTGGCCGGGCCGTTCGTCCCAGTTGCGTCCACCTGGGATGTTGTAGGCGCTGCTTCCGTCCCACAAGATGGCGCCAGATTGGGTGCCGATGGCGAGTTCTGCTGAGCCACGGATGTTTGTCACCATGATGCTAAACACGTCGTCGCTCGGAAGGGCGCCGCGGGCGCCGTTTCCGTTTCCGTCGAGCAGCGGTTCGAGGAGTTCCCCAGACGCAAGGTCAATGCGAATCACGCCGTAGCCGTACAGGCCGTAGTGCAGCACGCCTTGGTACTCCACGATTGGGGCGTAGAAGGACTGGTCGATGCCGGTGCTGCCCCATGCACTCAACCACGTTGGCGCACCGTCAAGGTCGAGACGGAGCAAACCGTCTTCGCTCGCGAAGTAGGCGGTGCGGTTGTGGATGGCAACCTCGCCCGTGGCGTCTGCGGGTACGTCGCTGGTCGCGCCGCTTTCCCAAGGAGGATTGCTGTTGGCCAAGTCCGTCAGGTTCCACACGCTGACGCCACCGTCTTCGTGGGTCAGCACCACGTCTTGCGCGTCAACGGCCAGGCCCACAATGGCGTTCCACCGTGCGTCCGTGCTGCTCTGGAATTGTTGAGGGGTTCCGGTTGATGAGGGNATACGGTACAGCCCGTCTTCTTCTGNGGCNACCCAGAGGTCGGTNGCCGTTGCGGCCATCGCGCTGGGCACGCCAAAGATGGTGGTGGCGCCAGTCCAGCGGCGCTGCGTGGCGTTGTAGACGGCGACGAGGTCGTCTCCGCCAACGTGCACTTCGTTCCCAAAGGAGGCCACAGCCGTCATTTCCGCGATCGGAGGNCTNGTGGCGAGGACGAGGTTGCTTTGTTGGATCGGTGTTGCACCGGGGGCCATGCGAAGGAAGGTCCCTGTTCCGTCACCGATGAGCAGGGTGGCGTCGGTGGGGGCTCGTGCACCGCCGGTAGGCCACGCCATCATGACCGGAACATCACCGCCCAGCCCTCCATCGCTGAGGTCTGAAGGGCCGGAGTGGGCGGTGAACACGCCGGANTTGATGTCGTACTTCTGGATGGACGTNCCTGCGAGGACCCACAGGTCANTTCCGATGACTTCGAGACCATTGATCTCGTCATCGACCAGCCAGTTGGCNCTCGACCANGTGGCTTGCCAGAGGTTGAGGGCNGGGTTGAAGCGCGCAATCCCAGCGTCCTCAGAGCCAAACAGAATTTGCGAACCCATCTGGACGATGGAGGTCACCTGGTCGGAGTGGAGNACGTTGGCCGAGGACCAGACGGANGACGTGCTGCTCGCCGTGTCGTAGCGAATGACGCCTTCATCGGCCATGCTGACGTAGANGTACTGGCCGATGATCTCCATCGTGAGCACCTCTCCAGTGCTGGAGATGGGGAAGGTGTTGCCGTTNCAGCCAGNGAGTTTGTTCCACTCGTCGGCGGCGGTCAGGCGGGTNTACAGGCAATCCTCGGCCACCACGTGCACGTCGCCTGAGGCGTTGGTGGCCACGCCTCGAAGGCCTGCGGGGGTATCCTGCGAGCTGGCAGCAGAAATTGTTCCGTCATCGAAGTCAACCATCGCAAGGCCGTCTTCGCCAAGGACCACAAGTTCCCGATGGGTCATGTCCACGGCCACGTCAACGACGGCACCAACGGGAGAGGCGAGGATATCGATGGTGGGGGGGGACATGGCCGCATCGATGACGAACACTTGCTCGTCCACGGCCAGCCAAAGCCGTCCGTCATCGGGATGCACCGCGCTGGCCGAGGGTTCGAAGGCCAGCGGCTTGAGCGAGACGGTGGGGTCGGCCGGCGCGAGGGCTTGAATCACGAGGTCGGTGACCGTGGCGCCGCCGGGGAGCGTCCAACTGGACGACAGGCCGCTGTTCGAGGTCCGTCCCGTGAAGGGGTCCCCGCCGTCGAGGTCGAGGGTTTGGCCCATCCAACCTTGGTCGCTCAGGTCAAGCAAGGCCGATCCGATGGACCCGCCTGAAATCATCAGCGGGGAATCGATGACGACGCCATCGGCTCCAGAGACGCGGATTTCGAAGGAGACGTTGTCAAGCGTGGCTCCCGGTGCGAAGGTCAGGTTCCAATCGGCGCTGGCCGGTTGGATGCCGTCGGCGGAGGTGGCGTTGAGCCTCACCCATCCTGTGTCTTCGCTGCCGCTCATCGGCCAAACGACGCCGCCAGGGTCCTCGTGGGCCGCAACGTTTGGCATCATCAAGGGCGATGCAAGGCTCATGAGCATCAGCATCACAAGACCGGTGGCGTGCAGGCGCACGCCGCCTTGTGGAGCATCTTGCCGACCTTCCATGCACAATTTGGCCTTCCTAACAGGTATAAGGGGTCGGTTTGCATGTTCAAACAAGATTGTCGAACTGCACAGCATCATTCCAACATCTGAAGGTGGCCTTCGTCGTCGACTCGCGCCAAACGGATGGTCGAGGTCCGTCCTCGGATGGCGTTGGGTGAACCGGTTACGGTGACGATCTTCTCGCCGGCCTGCATGCGTCCGGCATCGACCATGGCCTTGACCGCCGAGCCGACGGTGTCCCGCGACCGTGCTTGTTCCTCCACCAAGTGCCCGTCCACGCCGGGAAGGACGGTGGTTCTCCGAAGGGCGCGAATGCGGTTGGTGATGGCCAAAATGGGCCGTTGAGGACGGTGGGCGGCCATCAACCGCGCAGCGCTGCCGTGTTGGGTGGCAACGATGAGCCGATCTGCACCCACGTCTGCGGCCAGCTTGACCGCGGCACCGGTGATGGCTCGGGTGCTTCTGAACATCGCCAGCGCAGGTGGACTCGGCAGTCCATCGATGGCGGATGAAGCGCGTTCAGCGATGCGCACCATCGTGGAGACGGCTTCCACTGGATAGGCTCCCGT
>NZMM01000027.1:0-33418 GCA_002694585.1 Methanobacteriota archaeon | reverse complement strand
CAGGGCANGNCAACGTCAGCAACCANACCCTGAATTGGAGCATGGTGCTCTCCGAGCGCACCGGTCAGCAGGAGGACGACAAGCACTCGCAGGAGCAGTACGCCTACTACTNCCGGCCCACGGTGTTCAGNTCGCTGGACAACGGCACCCTGTACGACGACAGCANCAACGATTCCTTCCAGCGNGAGCCCTTCATGGCCTCCTTCATGCTCNTGGACCCCNCNGGCGCGGACACCGGAACGGANNTGGTCATCGTCAACGTCCACACCAAGCCGACNTTGGCNGTNGAGGAGATGAGCGCCCTTGGTGACGTGCACGCGTGGGGCCAAGCCAACTATTCCGACGACGACGATTACNTCATCTTGGGCGACTTCAATGGGGATTGCTCCTACGCGTCGTACAACGAACTCATCGAGCTCTCCATCGCCTCGGAGAATTACACGTGGCTGATTCCCGACGATGCNGACACCACGGTGGGCAACTCACGTTGCGCCTACGACCGAATCGTTGNCGCGAGCACCTTGGACGAACGTCTGACCGGGACTTGGGGCATNGACGAGCGCATCAGCAGCGGCGCGGTGTCGGACCACAAGCCGGTGTGGTTTGACGTGCAGCGCACCTGAGGCAACGTCCGNTCAGGCCTTTGTTCTCCGTGAACACAANGGTGTGAAAGAGACGTCACCCCCAAGTCATTCCAAAGTAGATAAAGAATCCAATGACGAAAAGAACGATGCCAACCGAAAATGACTTNGATTTCGGAACCGCCAATCCAAGTAGAATCAACAAAAGCACACTCGTGTACATAAAATCCGCAGAGAGACGGAGCAAGGCCTCTGTTTTGTCGTAATCTTCGTAGGATTCTAGTTCAATTTCCACAGATGATCTTTCTGTGATTTCTACACCTTCCTCAACAGCGATGGAAACGGGACTTCCCTTTTCGAGATGGACAAACATCGTCGTGCTGTTCGTGGTTGTGCAATCACTACCGTGGTACACCGTGGTGCATGTGGTTTCCAACGCGACAAGTCTGATCCATTCTTTGTTCTTGAACTGTTCATTTTTTTCACAATTGAAGATACCCTCGCAACTGAATGAGAAAGAGTATGTCTGCAGGGTCCTTGAACCGTTGTTGCTGAAGGAAAAACGAGCGTCAGTGGCCTTGCTGATCCACTCATCCTCACTCCAAAAATCATCTTCAAATTTCCAACTGTTGCTGACCATCTCCCATTGGTGAATGAGATATTTCGTTCCATTTATGCTGTGCTGATCTACCCTTCCGAGATAATCGCTGTCCAGCCTTTCTCTGCGGTCTTCTCCAGTGTCCGATGAATGCTGAATCCAATCGCTTATCGGATAGAGCACCAGTGGAACAACAAGCAAACCCAGGATGAACAGGAAGACGGCTCGTTCTGTCCCAGAAAACCCCTTCCGTTCGGCTGTGGTTGGCTNATGTTCTGCGCTGGTGTTGTCAACCTCAGTTGACGGTTCNGGATTCACNTCTCCCACAAACANTGGAATGAGACCTATTTTATTGTTGATTTGAAGAAATTCAGATGATANATGGAAAAGGGGACCACGCCTTTGTGAGTGACGACCTGACTGTCGTAGCCCTCAAGAGTTGGATGGCATTCTGACCAACATGGGCGAGGAGATGGCCGAAGGCAGCGCTCCTCCTAAGCAGCGTCGTGGCCATTTTTTGGCTTCCCTCGTGATTCCTTTTCTGATTGTGCTTTCCATCCTCTCCAGCACGGGAAGCCATCCGTTGGAGGTCGAGCATTTCGAGAAAAACGAGGCCGAGTTCCAGAGAAATGCGGTGATTGGCGGCGTCACTCACTCGGTGTACGCGTTCAACATTGAGCAGTATGAGTCACCTGGGTGTTGCGCCGACGAAGAACGTGGATGGTACCCCAACTTGCTGAACACCGCAGACAGCGTGTCGGTGGACGTCCGCTTGATGGATCACGATGGAAACAGGTACGAGAATGGGCACCATTACGGAGGCGGCATCTTTTGTTCGCGCGGTCTGGACAACTGTGCAGGACAGGCCACGAAGGAGGGCAAATGGCTGGCTTTGGAAGAATATCGCCTCGGAAGCATGGGGTATGTGGCGTACCAAAACACGTGGTTCTCTTCGGCGAAACTTCTCGTAGCGGTTCAGGAGCCTTATGTCCCAATTGAGCTTGAAGTCGAGTTGGACAAAAAGGACCATCCAAGCCATTTGGCCATGTCCATCCTCCTCGTTCCATTCGGGGCTTTTGCTGCCTTTGCGGCGTTCAGTTTCATGGGCAGGAGCGATCTTGCGCGGTCCGCTGTGCTCATCAGCAGGCATGGCGATGTCGGTATCGAACTTTCCTATGAGATGGTGGCGTCAAACGCGTTCCTTCGCGTTCTGGTTGCCTCGTATCACCTGAATCTCATGATGTGGTGGACCGTCGATGGCGATTGGTGGCACAATCCTGGGCTTTTCATTTTGGGTTTGATGCTCTGCCTCATGTCATTCGTTTTTGCTCTGGATTATTTTGCTGTCCCGGCCCATATGAAGGGGAAAAAGGCGCATCTGGTGGGTGGAGTGATGGCGCTTCCGATCTGCGTGTTTTTCTGCATCACGGCTTCCTTGTTCGTGGTTGCTGGACCAAACGGCTGAGGCGTGCGCCACTCATCTTGATTCCATCAACCCGTTCCGTTGCTGAACAGAACGTGTGCCGTTGAATTGAACAGGATCTCTCCAGCGATGTCGAACCCAGCGGCAACAAAGGATTGGACGATGTCCCCCTCAAGAAGGGCATACGCTTCGGACGCTCGGAACTGCTCCAAGGTGCTCTCGTCCGACCATCTGGTGTAGACGATGATGCGTTCGTCATCCTCGGCAAAGGTTGAACCGAAGCAACCGTGATCAGTTGCACTTGAGAGGAAAGCCACCATGGATTCACGCATCGCTGCCGTGATGTCCTTGCCCCCTTTGTTGGTGATCCACATTCGAATCACGGACGGTTCTTGCATGGCGAAACCATGGAATGGTTGCACTTACCCTTTCCTCCCTCCGTCCCGCCTTGCTGACGAGACGAACGGGCCTCATTCTTCTTCGGCTGCGTCCAAAGCATCTGCACTGCTTGAGGGACCCTACAAGAAATTCAACACCATCTCAGCAACCTTCTCGTCCCTCAGGATTCTCCTGTGCTTGAGTCCTTCAGTCAGGTGCAGTGTGGAATTTTTCATGCCCTCATGCAACGCAAGAGCGATTTCCTTCACCGCCTCCTTGTCGTCTTCACAGTGGATGATCAACGTCTCCGTCTCAATTTGGGCAGCGAATCGATCCAGCCCAAGGTGTCCGGGATTGATGCCGTGTATCGACTCAGCGAGGCCAACCAATCGGTCTGTGTAGTGTTCTGTGTCCAGCCCGAAGAGGTCAACAAAGCCCCTGAACGTCGGTTTGACTTCATACATTCCAGTCGATATCAGAACCAATTTTTCACAACCAGCTCCGCGTCTTACGGCGTTGAGGGCTGCGACACCACCAAAGGAATGGCAAACAACCCCGTGAAAGGGCCCTCTCGATGTCATGATCTCAGAGACCAAATCCACAAGCTCTGGTAGGTTTGTGGCGCTCCTGCTTGATCGACCATGACCTGGCAGGTCGATGGATGTGATGTCGTAACCGCTGGTCGAAAGAAGTTCTGTGATCCGGTAGAATTGGCTCGACCTTCCATTCCAACCGTGCACGAAGAGGACCTTGGGGCCGTCGTTTGGAATCCGATACACCATGATTTTCTTGCCCACGGATTTGGTCTGTATTTCCTCCTGCTCGGTCTTGGAGTAATACCCAGCCTCTCTGGGTGGGACCTTGAATTTGATTGGAGTACAGAAGATTTTCCAAAGAAATCGTGTGGTGAGTCTCTTGGAAACGAAACTCAATGCTTTCGCAAAGGACGTGAGAAACCACGGTAACTTGTAATGCGTAGCAAGGGTAGTGGAGTCTTGCTTCACGTGAAAACCCCGTTCAACTGGCGCATGATTCCTCAGGCGGTCTCTTCGTGGTCCAATGCGGCTTCCGCTTCGCCCTGACGTTCCTCGTCGTGCGCGTGGATGTCCGCACCCAAGCCAGAAAGCACCTCGAAGGCCTCCTCCGCCGTTTCGCAGCGCTGGAAGAAGCGGGTCTGCGGCCATCCACAATCCACGGTGTCCTGCTCTGTCGGGTGCTCTTCCACCCAAGCTTCGCACGCTGAGCCGTAGCACAGGGCGCTGAATTGGCGAAGGTCCACCCACATGGTCCTGCGGCGGCACACGGGGCAATCGCGGACCAAAAGATGCGCGAGTTCGGTCATGCCGTCTTCGCCGATGACGTCGACGTCCCAAGCCACGACGCTGGCGCGCTCAAGGCGCATGCGTTCGGTCTTCCTCAGGAAGGCGCGGAGCACGCGCCATGCGGTCGCTTCTTCCGAGAAGCATCCCAAGCCGATCGGCCCTCGCTCCTCTTCGATGACCGAGGGCACGTAGACCCGCTTCACCGGCGCTTCGGCCATGCGAGGTGTTCCCCGACGCGCCGCATCAAGGCTCCGCTTCTGTGGCGCGAGAAGCCTCGACCCAAGGGCATCCGCCGGGATGCGGCAGGGGCGCTTCGGGCTTCGCGATGCGGACGGTGGCCTTGGCCACCCCCGGCGTGGCCATGAGGCGGTCGAGGATCGCGTCCACCATGGCCTCGAGAAGCCGGTACGGCTGTTCCGACTCGAGCAACACGGCGTCCACCGCACCTTGCAGGTCAGCGTAGTTGACCGTGGCGTCGAGTTGGGTGGCGCCGGCGCTTGCGGTCACGACGGTCACGTCGACCACGAAGGGCTGCGTGCGCTCGAGTTCGTGGTCGAACCAGCCGTGGGTGGCGTGGACCTCGTAACCTTCCAGCCCGATGGTGTAGGCCACGCGCTCACCTCAGGGCTCGTCTTTTTCGTGGACCCAGATGAGGTGCCAGCCGAATTCGGTGCGGACCGGTTCGGAGACTTCGCCCACGGGCATGTTCCATACCGCGGTGTCGAAGGGGCGAACCATCTGGCCGTTTCGGAACCATCCAAGGTCGCCGTTGTTGCCTTTCGAGGGGCAGCTTGACTTCTTTCGCGCCATCTTCTGGAAGGCCTTCAGGGAGGTGCACTTCTCACGGATCTGCAAGGCTTCGGCCTTCGAGTCGACGAGGATGTGCGACGCATGGGCACGACGTGGCGGCATGAACCGGACCCTGAGGCAGCCCCCTAAGACCGTGCCGCTCAGCCCCACGCGAGCCAGCGGAGGTAGGTGCCGTAGACCGTCACGGAGACGCCGAGGGATTCGGCGTTGAAGCGGGACATGTCGTCAGCGTAGGTGTGGTATTCGTAAGAGCCGCTGCCGTAACAGACGATGGCGTCTCCTTCCACGCCTCCGGGCAGGTCGTAGACGAAGGGACCGTGATCGGAGTTGTAGGGCATGCCCGTTTCGGAGCCTTGCGCGCCGTCG
Organism: Methanobacteriota archaeon; assembly: GCA_002694585.1. Classification (GTDB taxonomy): domain Archaea; phylum Thermoplasmatota; class Poseidoniia; order Poseidoniales; family Poseidoniaceae; genus MGIIa-L3. The sequence goes on along the minus strand of NZMM01000027.1, from coordinate 27,940 downwards.
AGCAGGGTAAAGCGCACGTCATAGCGTTCCGCGACGTCAGCACGCTCGGTCTGGTAGAGGGCGTAGATGGCCTGGATGTTCGCCAGGTCTTCTGGGTTGTTGCTGAACATGGAAATGCCGTTGCCGCGGCTTGAATCGATGTCCACGTGGTTCATGTCGAGGTTGATGTAGAGGCGCAGGTTGCTGGCCAGCATTTGGCCGTTGGCCTGCACGTAGGCTTTGGAACCGAAGAGCCCCTCTTCCTCACCGCCCCATGTGCAAAAGCGCAAGGTGCGTTCTGGTGTGCCTTCGGTTTCGGCGATTTTGGCGATCTGCCGCGCCATTTCGAGCACGCTTGCGGTTCCTGAGGTGTCGTCCACGGCGCCGGGACTGTGGTAGACTGTATCGTGGTGCGCGCCGACGATGACCACTTCAGATGATTTGCCCGGCAAGGTACCGCATGGGACTTTCACGTCAAGTTGACCGTCGTTGGTGACGTCAACGACCATTTCCAGGCGCGCGCCGTCGCTGGCCAATTGACGCATCTGCTGTCCTGTGTTGTTGGAGACAGCGATGAAAGCGATGTCGGGTACGGAGCCGCCGTTGGCAGCCTTCACGTCGTCGATCAGGACGGTCTTGAAGATCGGCACACAATCGTCCGATTCAATCAGGCCACAATTTGAGGCCGTGTTGATGCGGATGAGGCCGGCCAAATCGTTCTGAATCGCCTTGGTCATCAGGGCGGTGTTGCCGCCGGTGGTCCCGCCGCTGTCGACGATGCCGACCGCGCCGCCGGCCGAAGACCACGCACCATCGTCCGAGCCGTCGCCAAGGTCCACCAAGGGGACGTCCATGTTGAATTGCGCATCAATCGAGCCCGAAAAGCCCTGAATGACGTAGTCCACGCGATGCTGGAATTCCACAATTCGTCCTTCAGCACCGATGTCACCGAAGCCACACGGCTGGACCAAGGGGTTCGCGCCAGGTGGGCACATGCGCAACGAAGGCTCGCTGTTGACGCTGAACATGTCCACAGGGTACGAGTTCATNTGTGGCGTGTAGCCCATCTCGGTGAGGTTNTCNAGGATGCTCTGCGCGGCCGCATGCTCCTCGGGCGTGCCNGACATGCGCCCCTCCCATTCGGGGTGCCCGAGCGCCAGCAANCCATTAGCGTACGCTTCNGTTTGGTTTGGGTCGTAGTCGATGAGCTGCCAATTCGGCTCCTTTCCACCGCCGATGACCCCTGTGGTGAACAGGACGACGGTCAGCAGCATCGCGGCGACGCCAACGGCGACGAAACCCGCCATGGGGATGCCCATTGGCCCCTCGCGTCGAAGGAAGGCTTGCATGCCTCGCTCCTCAGCGGGCAAGGCGTCCAGCACCTCACTTGGGTCGACCGAGGCCGAGTCAGGGTCGAGGTCAGCGACCGTTCGTGTGGTCGGCGCGGGTGCAGCAGCGAGCAGCCGGTCGACCAATTCCTGCTTCTTTCCCGAAACAGGCAGACCTTGCTCGCGCAACTTCTCCTTGAGTTGAGCGACGTTGAGCGCCAGGAGGTCCTCTTGCATGCCTGTTGCTTCCATTGGGGCTTCATCAAGGCGGTGGTGCCGTGCGTCGCTGGACGGCGGTTGTGTCCGGCTCAGATTTCGTCGCCGGTCCAGCGCTGTCCAAGGCGGTGCTCGATGTTCAGTTGGTCAAGGATGCGGGCGACGATGAAGTCCACCATGTCCTCGATGGAGGTGGGGTGGGTGTAGAAGGCGGGCATGGCCGGCAAGACCACGACGCCCCAACCGGACAGTTTGGCCAGGTTTTCGAGATGGACCGTGGCCAGTGGCGTCTCACGTGGGACAATGATGAGCGGGCGGTTCTCCTTCATGGCGACCACGCCAGAGCGGGTCACGAGGTTGTCGGAAATGCCTGCAGCGAGCTTTCCGATGGTGGTGCCCGAGCAGGGGCAGATGACCACGGCATCGATCTTGGCGGAACCGGAGGCTGACTTTGCGCCGACGTTCTTTGCGTCCTCCAAGGTTAGGCCAAAGCGCTCGGTGAGGGCCTCAGGTGTCGTGTCGCACTCGTGCTTCAGGGTCAAGCGTGCGGAATCGGTAGCGACCAGACGAACCGAGCGTCCTGCGTCCACGAGGCACTCAAGGAGGCGGATGCCGTAGATGGCGCCGGAAGCGCCGCTGATGCAGACGACAATCTCTCCAGTCACGTCAGGAGGTCCGTGCATGGCCACTTCAACCCTTGTCCTCGCCTGTCTTTAGGAACGGGGCTCTCGAACGAGGGCCTGCGGGGCGGTCTTGAGCAATGCGTCCACCAGAATTTCACGGTCGACGTGATGGCCCAGCGCATGAAGCGACGTGGTCATGTCCGGCTGCAGGCCGCAGCCGGCCAAGGCTTCGACGCGGCCGGAAGGCGTGTCGAGGTTTACCGTCAGGCCATGGCGGCTGACCCAGCGCAAGAAGGAGAGACCAATCGAGCAGACCTTCCTGCCCGCGACCCACACGCCCTGCATCCGATCGTCACGGTGGCCCTCGATGCCGACTTCTGCGAGGGCGAGGATGACCCACGCCTCGAGGCGATGGATGACGGCCGCCACGTTGGCTTCGCCTTCGAGGTCCCAATGCACCACAGGATAGACGACGAGTTGGCCCGGTCCATGCCACGTCAATCCGCCGCCACGGTCGGTGCTTGCGGTGGCGTAGTCGGAGGGAGGGGCATGGCCTTCGTTGCGGGCGCGAGGGCCTACGGTGACAACCTCAGGATGCTCAACGAAGATGATCAGGTCCTCGCGCTCCCCACGGATGCGCTCTTGTTGGCGCTCGCGCATCAGCGCATCCGTGACCTCCCACGGGGTTACGTCGAGGCGAAGCACGTCCATCTTGCGCATGGGCAACCCTCAGAAGCGTCCTGACGAACCGAATCCGCCTTCACCACGCTCGGTGTTGCCAAGCTCCTCGACGGTGCAGGCCACGAGGTTGACCTCGGGGACCGGAGCGACCAGCAATTGCGCGATGCGTTCTCCCGCCTCAAGCACGAAGGAGGGTCCCTCACCGATCCATGTCATCATCACCATCAATTCACCGCGGTAATCGGCGTCAATGGTGCCAAGGCCGTTGGGCATGATGAGTCCTTTTCGGCCGAGGGAAGAGCGGCAACGGATCTGGGCTTCCCATCCTTCAGGGAGGGCCATCGCCAGTCCGGTGCGCACCAGGGTGGCCTGGCCGCGGGTGACTTCCGTGTGCTCAAGGGCATGGAGGTCCATGCCTGCCGATGCGGAGGTCGCTCGAACTGGGAGCACCGCTCGTTCATCAAGGCGCGCCATCCGAAGGTCCACCCGCAATCCGTGCATGGTCTGAAATTCTGAGGGAGGACATTCAATTTGTCGCGCCATCTCCAGTGGAAATCAGGGGGTTGAGAGCCTGTGGTTTTCCATTGTTAGATTTCATTTTTCTTACGGGGTGTGGACCATCCTCATAAGCCTCCGGGTTCGGTGCAGAAACTCCCGCGTACCGGGCCGACCGTCGCGAACGCGGTTCTCCTGACGGAGACCGAGCCGCGATGGTTATAGGCCCTCCATGGCGGGAGAAGAAAGCCGTCGCGCACCGGAAACAGGGGGAACACACCATGGTCATCGAACGCACCACGAATAACGACGGATTTGACCTCGACCTCTCTTCGGAGTTCATTGAACCGATGTTGGTTGAAAACCTCGACCGATTCGTGCTCTTCCCCATCCAACACTCGGACATTTGGGAGATGTACAAGAAGCATGCAGCATCGTTCTGGACCGCGGAGGAAATCGATCTTGCAGAGGATGCAAAGGATTGGGAGGCTCTGACACATGATGAGCAGCATTTCCTGAAGCATGTGCTGGCATTCTTCGCAGCATCAGACGGTATCGTCAATGAAAATCTCGTGGTGAACTTTGCCAATGAAGTGCAGTGGGCAGAGGCTCGAACCTTCTATGGTTTCCAGATCATGATGGAGAACATCCATGCTGAGACCTACTCGCTCCTCATTGACACATACATCAAAGACCCGAACGAAAAAGACCACCTCTTCAAAGCCCTCGAAACAGTGCCTTCGGTGAAAAAGAAAGGGAACTGGGCATTGCGCTGGCTCGATCAAAAGCGTGCATCCTTCTCTGAGAGGTTGGTCGCGTTCGCTGCTGTTGAAGGCATCTTCTTTTCAGGATCTTTCTGCGCCATCTTCTGGCTCAAGAAGCGAGGTCTCATGCCAGGGCTCACGTTTTCGAACGAATTGATCAGCAGGGACGAAGGCTTGCACTGTGATTTCGCTTGTTTGTTGCACGAGAAGCTCGAACGCCCCACGCCCGAGAACATCATCCACAGGATCGTTTCTGAAGCGGTCAACATCGAGACAGAATTTGTCACCTCAGCGCTTCCAGTTCGTCTCATCGGCATGAACGCTGACCACATGAAGCAATACATCGAATTCGTGGCAGACAGGTTGCTGGTTGCATTTGGAGTTTCGAAGCTCTACAACGTTGAAAACCCGTTCCCGTGGATGGAAATGATCTCCATGCAAGGAAAGACGAACTTCTTCGAAAAGCGCGTCGGGGAGTACCAGAAGGCTGGCGTGATGGACAGCACCCTTGGGGCGGTCCAACAACGCTTCTCGATAGACGAAGACTTTTGAGCCGTCTTCGGCGATGGAATTTTTGCTGCTCGTTTGGTTAACGGAATGGAGGGTCAAAAATGGCAATGCAGGTCATCAACAGAAACGGCGAGCGGGAAGACGTTCGCTTCGACGCGATCAAGGAAAAGTTGGCGGTGTTGGCCGAAGGTCTGGACACCCGCTGGGTGGACGTTGACCTCGTCACCAAGACCACCATTGAAGGCCTCTACGACGGCGTCAAGACCAGCGAACTCGACCAGCTGGCGGCCGAGACCGCAGCGGCACTCGCCTCGCACCACCCGGACTATTCCCGTCTGGCGGCACGCATCTGCATCGATGACCTCCACCGTTCCACCAAAGACAACTTCTCCGAGGTNATCGATGACCTCCGCACCTTCGTCGATCCGGAGTCCGGCAAGCATGCACCGCTCATCTCCGAAGAGGTGCACGCCATCATCATGGCCAACGCAGAGCGCCTTGACGCGCACATCGATTACGGCCGTGACCACAACTACGACTACTTTGGATTCAAGACGCTCGAGCGCTCCTACTTGCTCCGGCTNAATGGCGAGGTGGCCGAGCGCCCCCAGCACATGCTCATGCGTGTGGCCGTGGGCATCCACCANGAGAACATCGACCGCGCGCTTCGCACNTACGACCTGATGTCGAANGGCTACTTCACCCACGCCACGCCAACGCTGTTNAACTCGGGCACCCCGATGCCGCAGATGTCTTCGTGCTTCCTGCTGACCATGCAGGACGACTCGCTGAACGGCATCTACGACACGCTCAAACAATGCGCGATGATCTCAAAGTCGGCCGGCGGCATTGGCCTCTCCATCCACCACGTTCGCGCCAAGGGTTCCTACATCAAGGGAACCAACGGTTCGTCGAACGGCATCGTCCCCATGCTGCGTGTGTTCAACGACACGGCACGCTACGTCGATCAGGGCGGCGGCAAGCGCAAGGGATCGATTGCCATTTACCTCGAACCATGGCACCCTGACCTGCTCGAATTCCTTGACCTGCGCAAGAACCACGGGAAGGAAGAGATGCGCGCTCGCGACCTCTTCTACGCCATGTGGACGCCCGACCTGTTCATGAAGCGGGTTGAAGCCGACGCNGACTGGTCNTTCTTCTGTCCGAACGAGTGCCCAGGCCTGCAGGACGTGCACAGTGCCGAGTTTGAGGCGCTTTACGCCTCGTACGAAGCCCAAGGCCTCGCCCGCAAGACGATGCCTGCCCGTCACGTGTGGGACAAGATCGTCGAAGCACAGATCGAGACCGGCACCCCCTACATGCTCTACAAGGACGCCGCCAACTCGAAGTCCAACCAGCAGAACCTCGGGACCATCCGCTCGTCCAACCTGTGCACCGAGATCATCGAGTACACCGCCAAGGACGAGGTCGCCGTGTGTAACCTNGCTTCCATNGCGCTGCCCCGTTTCGTGGANATGGACAAGGGCGCGTTCGACCACAANCTCCTCTACGACGTGACCTACCACGCGACGGGGAACCTCAACCGCGTCATCGACGTGAACTACTACCCAGTCGAAGAAGCGTACAACTCCAACATGCGCCACCGCCCCATCGGNCTNGGCGTGCAGGGCCTTGCCGACACCTTNGCGATGCTTGACCTCGCCTTCGAGAGCGATGCCGCTCGTCAGCTCAACAAGGAGATCTTCGAGACCATCTACTACGCCGCCTGCTGCGCCTCGCTTGACGCGGCCAAGGCCGAAGGCCCGTACTCGAGCTTCGCCGGCTCCCCTGCCAGCGAGGGCAAGTTGCAGTTCGACCTCTGGGGCATGAACGACCACAGCGGNCGCTGGGACTGGGACCAGCTCAAGGACGAAATCGTCCAGCACGGCATGCGAAACTCGCTCATGGTCGCCCCGATGCCCACCGCGTCCACCAGCCAGATCCTCGGCAACAACGAGTGCTTCGAGCCCTTCACCTCCAACCTCTACGTGCGCCGCACCCTGTCGGGTGAGTTCATCGTGCTCAACAAGCACCTGGTGCGCGACCTCATNGCGCTGGACCTCTGGAGCGTCAGCATGAAGGACGAAATCCTCCGCCACAAGGGGTCCATCCAGGCCATTCCGACCATCCCCGAGCACCTGCGTGTGAAGTACAAGACCACGTGGGAGATCAAGCAAAAGCGCGTCCTCGAACTCGCGGCCGACCGCGGCGCCTACATCGACCAGAGCCAATCGCTCAACATCCACATGGTGGACGCGAACCCCGCGAAGGTCACTTCGATGCACTTTGCCGGTTGGCGCCTCGGCCTCAAGACCGGGATGTACTACCTCCGAACCAAGGCCGCAGCCGACGCCATCCAGTTCACCGTTGAGCAGAAAGCGGCCGAGGACCAGACCGTCAGCGGCCTCCAGCAGCGTGCNGAAGAAGCCGACAGCATGGAGGCGATTGCGTGCAGCCTCGACGCGCCGGACGACTGCCTGATGTGCGGCAGCTGATACGGCTCAGCGGCAGCGTCGGCAGCGCACCCTTCGGCTTCCCTCGCGGACGGCATCGCCACCGACCCTGCGTCCGCAAGACATGCAGGTGACGCTGCGTTGNCGCGAACCGCACCGGTGGCAACTCGATCCAGGAATGGGGCTTTTGCAACGGTCGCAGAGGCGGGCCATGACCGAGATGTNCACNACCACGTTTGAACACCGCCTCATGAACGCACGAGCCTGATGTGGACCNTGGTNGCTTGAGCGCTTCAGGTCCGATTCTCAANCGCGCTGGCCACCANCGACAGCACCCACCAACCNACGGGCAGNGNNAGCGTGGCCACCAAGGTGGTCACCACCAGGGTNGGAACGATGGCCCCTTCACTGGCCCTCCACGCCCATACGGCGGTGGGGATGAGGACAATCCACAGCCACCAGCGTGCGGCCCGGCTTGGCGTGCCGCGACCTTCATGGTCGGGTAGCGGTGCAAAGACGCGTTCGACCAAGCCCATGACCCACGGGAAACGCCCTCCCTCAAGAAGAGGTGTCTGCGCCTCAGTTGGTGATGTGGATGGCGTGACCCAGCGAGGCCAGCACGGCTTCGTGCGTCATCTCGGTCATCGTCGGGTGGGCGTGGATGGTGCCCGCGAGGTCTTCGAGGACCGCGCCCATCTCCAAGGCGAGCGTCCATTCTCCGACGAGCTCAGAGATGTGGGTGCCGACGCCTTGGATGCCGAGCACGCGGTGGTCGTCTTCCCGGGCCACGACGCGGATGAAACCGCCCGTCTTCTCCGCTTCCATGGTCAAGGAGCGACCGTTGGCGGCGAGGGGGAACTTGCCGGTGATGACCGGGTGGCCGGCCGCCTTGGCTTCGTCAGGGGACAGGCCGACGCTGACGATTTCTGGCTCGGTGAACACGATGGCAGGCACACCCACGGGGTCGTAGATGCGGTCCTTGCCGGCGATGATCTCGGCGACCATCTCGCCTTGGAACGAAGCGGTGTGGGCCAACATTTCGCCCATGTCGGCGACGTCGCCGATGGCGTAGACGCCGCGCATGTTGGTACGGCAGCCCTTGTCGACGCGCACGAAGCCGCGGTCGTCGAGCGCGACGCCGGTCGGCCCCAGGGCTGCGCTGTTCGGCTTGCGGCCAACGGTCACGAGGACCTTGTCGCAGGCCAAACGCTCTGGCTCGGTGCCGTCCTTGGCGTCCTTCGGGCTATAGAGCAGGCTGATGCCGTCCTTGCCTTCTTCCACGCCCTTGGCGAAGACGCCGGTGATGACGTTGATCTTCAGCTTCTTGAGCGTCAATTCGAGCGGGCGGCGCAGTTCCTTGTCGAAGATGGGCAAGACGCTGTCCATCGCTTCGACGACGGTGACTTCACTGCCGAGCATGCGGTAGGTGATGCCGAGTTCGAGCCCGATGTAGCCGCCACCAACGACGATCAGGTGCTTGGGAATCTCCGTGAGGTCAAGGGCGCCACGGGAGGAGATCACGTGGTCGCTGAAGGGCATGAAGGGCAATTCGATGGGCACGCTCCCCGTGGCGAGGATGACGTGCTCTGCGGTGATGGTCGTCGCGTCGTCGCCTTCACCGACGGTGATGGTCTTCGCGTCTTGGAACTCGGCCCAGCCGTGGACGATTTCGACGCCGGCCTTGCCGAGCAGGGTCTCGACGCCCTTGTTCAGGCGGTCGACGATGCCGTCCTTCCATTCGACCACGCCGGCCATGCTGACTTCAGCGGGCGAGGGGAGGCTGATGCCTTGGTGGCCGCCTTTCTTGGCGAACTTCGCCAACTTGTCGACGGTCTGGGCGACGTTGATCATCGCCTTGGAGGGGATGCAACCGCGGATGAGGCAGGTGCCGCCGGAGCGCTCGCCTTCGACGATGACGGTGTCGAGGCCGAGTTGACCGGCACGGATGGCGGCGACGTAGCCACCTGGGCCAGCGCCGATGACGAGAACTTGACAGGAGCGTTGCTTCATCTCATCCACCTCACATGAAGATCGTCGCCGGGTGCTCCAGCAGCGTCTTGAGGCGCTGCACGAGCATCGCGCCGTCCCANCCGTCGACCACGCGGTGGTCNAAGGACGAGGAGAAGTTCATCATGCGNCGAACGACGACNTGGCCGTTCTTGACNACCGCACGGTCGATGGCCTTGTGGACGCCAAGGATGCCCACNTCNGGCTTGTTGATGATCGGCGTGGCNCCAAGNCCGCCCATNGCACCGAGGCTGGTGATGGTGAAGGTGGAGCCGGACAGCTGAGCGCTGGTGGCCTTGCCGTCGCGGGTCGCGGTCACGACTTCGCTCATCTGACGGGCCGCGTCCCAGATGTCGAGGGCCTCGACGTGCTGGACCACAGGAACGTACAGGCCACGCTCGGTTTGGGTGGCGATGCCGAGGTGCACGGCTTCGTGGCGGACCACGGTGAGGCGGTCGTCCTCGTAGTGGGCGTTGCAGATCGGGTGCTCGCCGAGGGCCTTGGCCAAGCCGAGCATGATGAAGGGCAGGTAGGTCAGCTTGGGCTGGCCGTCCTCGCGGTTGGCGTTGAGGTGCTGGCGCAGCGCCTCGAGTTCGGTCACGTCGACCTCCTCGAAGTAAGAGAAGTGCGGGATGGTCGAGTAAGACGCGCTCATGCCGTCGGCGATGCGACGGCGGAGTCCGGTGACCTTGATCTCGGTGGTTCCGGTGCGGCGCATTCGGGCAGGACCCGCGCTGGCCACGGCGCCGCCTCCAGCGACGTGGGCCTCGAGGTCTGCTCGGGTGATGCGACCGGCGGGGCCGCTGCCGGCCACGGTGGTCAGGTCGACACCGGCCTCGCGGGCGCTCATGCGCACAGCGGGGCTGGCGAGCGGTCGCAGACCGGGCACGCGGGGCGTGACCGGAGCGGGAGGAGTGGCTGCGGGTGCAGGCGTGGGGACTGGCTCAGGTGCGGCCGCGGGCGCGGGAGCCGCCTCGGGCTCGGGCGCAGGTGCCGCTGCTTCCGAGGCGGAGGCGTTGCCTTCGCCGTCCACTTCGAATTCGATGCAGACCGCACCGACGGGGAGGATGTCACCGACGTCCCCTTCGCGCTTGACGACGACGCCGTTGACCGGCGAGGGAATTTCCACGGTGGCTTTGTCGGTCATCACCGAGAGGATGGGTTGGTCCTCAGCGACGGTATCGCCCACGCCGACCATCCATTCGACGACTTCGCCTTCGACGACGCCTTCTCCAATGTCGGGTAGCTTGAATGCGTAGATGCCCATGTGTCATGCCTCCTGTGTGCGTGCGATGGCCTCGGCGATGCGGCCGGGGCTGGGAAGGTAGTCCCACTCCGTGGTGTGGGGGAAGGGCGTGTCCCATCCGGTGACACGCTCGATCGGCGCCTCCAGGTGCCAGAAGCAGCGCTCCTGAATGGACGCGGACATTTCGGCGCCGAAGCCGCTGGTCTTCGGGGCTTCGTGGACGATGACGCAGCGTCCGGTCTTGCGGACCGATTCCACNACCGTGTCGCGGTCCCATGGGACCAGCGTTTGCAGGTCGATGAGCTCGGCATCAACACCGGACTGGCGGATGGCTTCCTCGGCGACGTGCACCATGGTGCCCCAAGCGATGACGGTGCAGGCGCCGCCTTCCTTGACGATGCGCGCTTGCTCGAGCGGGATGCTGTAGTATTCCTCGGGCACCTCCCCGTCGGGGTGGCTGTTCCAGGTGGGGACCTTGTGCGGNTCGCCATAGAACGGGCCACGGTAGCACCGCTTNGGCTCGAAGAAGACGACCGGATCNTTGCANTCGATGGCCGAGGTGAGCAGTCCCTTGGCGTTGTAGGGCGTCGAGCAGTAGACGACCTTCAGCCCGGGCGTGTGTGTGAACTGCGCTTCTGGAGACTGTGAGTGGTGGTGGCCGCCCCGGATGCCGCCGCCGGCGGGGGTGCGGATGGTCACGGGCGTCCAGAATTCGCCGCCGGAGCGGTGGCGGAGTTTGGCCATCTCGTTGACGATTTGGTCGTAGGCGGGGAAGATGTAGTCGGCGAACTGGATTTCCATCACGGGCCGCAGGCCGTTGATGCCCATGCCAAAGGCCACGGCGGCGATGCCGCCTTCAGCGAGGGGCGAATCGAAGACGCGGTGGGCNCCATGGGCTTCCTGCAGGCCGGCGGTGACGCGGAACACGCCACCAAAGTAGCCGACGTCCTCACCGAAGATGACGACGTTGGGGTCGCGCTGGAGTTGCAGGTCCAGCGCCGAGTTGAGGGCTGCAATCATGTTCATTTTCGCCATGATGCCACCTCACTTCCCGAGCTCCTCACGCTGCTCTTGCACGTGCCATGGGACCTCTTCGTAGACCTCGGTGAAGATCGTCGAGGCGGGAGGGTAGGGGCCGTTGGCCAGGTCGCCGAAGGTGCAGGCTTCCTTGTAGGCGGCCATGACTTCGGCNTCGATGCGCTCGGTCAGTTCGGTGTGNTTGTCCTCGTCCCAGAGGCCACGGCCGATGAGGTGGCCCTTCAGGCGCTCGATGGGATCGCCACCGGGCCAGCACTCGAATTCGTCCTGAGGCCGGTAGGCGCTGGGGTCGTCCGAGGAGGAGTGGGCGCCGGCACGGTAGGTGTAGACCTCGATGAAGGTCGGTCCAAGGCCGGCGGAGGCNCGGTCACGCGCCCACTTGGTGACCGCGTANAGCGCNAGGAAGTCGTTGCCGTCCACGCGGAANGAGGGGATGTCGTAGGCCAAGCCGCGCTCGGCGAAGGTGCGCCCACCGGTCGCGAGGTTGGCGTGGGTGGAAATGGCCCACTGGTTGTTGACCACNTTGAGGATGACGGGGGGCTTGAAGGTCGAGGCGAAGTTGACCGCATAATGGAAGTCGCCTTGGGCTGAGGTGCCGTCCCCAAGCCAGGAGATGCAGACTTCGTCGAGCCCGCGGTAGGCGGAGGCCATCGCAACACCGACCGCCTGTGGGAACTGGGTGCCCACCGGGGAGGAGATGGAGATGAAGCGGCCTTCTTTCCAGGTGTAGTGAACGGGCATNTGACGGCCGCGGACGTTGTCCTCGGTGTTGCCGATGCAGTGGCAGATCATGCTTACCATGTCNCGGCCGCGCACAAATTGTGCGCCNGGCTGACGGTAGGACGGNAAGAGCCAGTCCTGCTCCTCGAGGGCCATGGTTTGCGCGATGGCGACGGCTTCCTCACCGAAGGAGCGCATGTAGAAAGAGAGCAAACCGGTGCGCTGCATCTTGATCATGCGGTCATCGAAAATGCGCAANCGCATCATGTGCTCCAAGCCCTTCAGCAAGGTGTCCTCGTCGAGGTTCGGATCCCACTCGCCGCTGGCGACGTGGGCGTCGTCAAGCACGCGGATGAGGCCGACCGCATGCGTCGCCGTGTCCTGGGCCGAGCAGNTCACGTCAGGGCGGTTGAGGTCGCCGGGCTGCTCGGCGAAGCCTCCGCCGAAGTCCGCCTTGTCACCGGGTCGAAACGGAGGGATGCCGATGGTGTAGGGCGCCTCGTCCACGGTCAGGCGTTCGGGCATCAGGCTTCACCACCTGAGGTNCGCCTATTGGGGTGTCGGTCCGCCGCTGCACCGGGGCGAACGCGGACCGTGGCCCCGGGCATGCTTCCCTGCCAGTTTTCTTCCGTGCAGGCGCGGAGCAGGAGGCCGGCCTTGAAGGACGATCGGACCAGCGGTCCGCTGGCCACGCCAAGGAAACCGAGGTCCATCGCGTGGTCTGCCCACGCTTCGTAGCGTTCGGGTTCGGGGAAGCGGTCCACGGGGAGGTGCTTTGANGAAGGCGCGAGGTATTGCCCNAGGGTGATGAGGTCCACGCCGGCGTCNCGGACGAGGGCCATNGCCTCCTCGAGTTCCTCGTCGGACTCGCCGAGGCCGACCATGATGGAGGTCTTGATCAGCAGGTCGGGACGAAGGCGGCGTGCNTCACGGAGGATGCCGAGCGATTGGTCAAAGGAGGCGCGGTGGTCGCGCACCGTCTTGTCGAGGCGAGGCACGCACTCCACGTTGTGGGCGAAGACCCGCAAGGGCGCGCCGTCGAGCAGCATGGCCAGGGCCTCATGATCCCCGGCGAGGTCCGAACACAGCAGTTCGAGGGTGACCTCTGGACTGCGCTCGTGCACCGCGTCGAGGCACGCGCGGTAGTGNGANGCGCCNCTGTCGGCCAGATCGTCGCGGTTGACCACCGTGATGACGGCATGGCGCAGGGGCATGGAGGCGACCGCGTCNGCGAGGTGTGCGGGTTCCTCTGGATCGAGGGGNGGTGCNCGCTTGATCGTTCCAACGGCGCAGAAGCGGCAACCNCGGGTGCATTCTTGGCCGGCGATCATGAAGGTCGCGTCACCGCTGGACCAGCAGTCGTGGATGTTCGGGCAGCGTGCCTCNTCGCACACCGTNTGGAGGGCGTTGTCCTTGACCGANGCCTTGGTGTCGCGGAAGGCGTCCATGGCCTCCCCNGACGGCAAGGTGGTGCGGAACCACGCCGGCAGCCGAGGCCGTTGCGGGGCCTCGGTTTTGGCCATGGTCAGCGAGCGCCTCCCTTCGGCCATGCTGTGGGCACGGGGCGAGCGGCAAAAGGCTTCGTCATCCGGGCCGCAAGCCGAGGACGAGGGTTCATGTCCTCAACGTCCACCTCNGTGCATGGGCGNGAAGACCGTTCTCGTCACNGGAGGAGGCCGCCGCTTGGGCGCAGCCACCGTGACNGCGCTGGTCGAAGCGGGATGGACCGCCCTNGTGCANGTGCGCACCGCCACCGANGAAGCCGAGGCCCTTCTCGCGGGTTTGGCTGAAGCGCANGANCATGACGTGGGGCGCGTGATTTCGGCCGACCTGTCGACGCCCGAAGGCGTGAACGCCTTGGCCGANGCCGTCCTTGCCGATNCTGCCGTGGCCGACGGACTTNGCGGNNTGGTNCACAACGCNTCCATCTTTTTCCCCAGCGAGGGCGAGGGTGCCCCCGATGACATGGCGCAGGCCCGANGNGACTTGTGGATGNTGCACGTCGAAGCCCCCGTCGTCCTGACCGAGGCNNTGGCCGGTGCGCTCGCTCAAGGCNCAGGNTCGATCGTCTCCATGGTGGACACCTCGTGGGGCAAGGCGTGGCCTCACCTTGGCGATTACAGCGCCAGCAAAGCCGCTTTGCGTCAGCGTACCCTTGGNTGGGCCCTCGATTTGGCGCCCGAGGTTCGGGCCAACGCGGTCGCTCCTGGTGCCATTTTGTCCGCGGATTGGGAGCAGGCCGCCTTCGCGGAAACCGTCGCCCGCCTNCCTCTGAAGCGNTCTGGNCGGCCTGAAGACATCGCCTCGGCCGTGCGTTACCTCCTCGAGGCGCCCTACGTGACCGGCCAAGTGCTCGCCGTGGACGGCGGATGGGGCCTNGTCTGAGGGCAAAAACGTGGTACAGGGGGAGGGATTTGAACCCTCGAACCCATTTGGGACCGGAGCTTAAATCCGGCGCTTTTGACCGCTCGGCCACCCCTGTGGTCGNCCCACTTCGCCCGGTGCCTTCAGTCCGTCGGCATCCATGCGGCTTGAACACGCGGAATGGAAAACGGTTTAACACCCCCCGCAGGCAGGGCNAGACGGTGGTCTCGATGGTGACACACGGCCAAGCCAACCGGGGCCTCGCCCTCTCGATGTTGGTCGTGCTTGTCCTCGGGACCATGAGCGGCCTCGTGCAGGTCCCGCCGAGCGTTGTGTTGGAGGCCGCGCNNGAGCCGGCCACCAGCGTGGCAGGATTGGAGAACTACCGCCTCTACCTCGACGCCGAGAACAGCAGCGCGGGCGGCGACGGACACATCACGACCATCGAGCCCTCNGGNAGTCAGGAAGAACTCTCGGCCCTGAGCGGNATTGAATTCCGCTCCTCTGAAATGATCTCCGACCTGACCCTCTACGGTGAGGGTTCGGACAACGACCAGATTCAGCTGACCATCTACATGCGCTTCCGCGGCCAGCAAGGCTCAACCGGCGACGTCGCGTTCTCGCTGAAGGCCGGCGATTCGCAGATCGGAAGCGAAACCATCGACCTCGATGACCCCTGCAGTTCCACCTTCCAGCAGAACTGTGCGTGGACCTCCTCTGAAGTGTTCTTTGACGTCTCGTCCAACGGTGTGACCGTCCCCAACGGCAAGAGCCTGAAACTCGTCATCGACGGTCAGGCGTCCTGCGAAGGCCAAGGTGGCGGGAACCCCATCGGTGGCGGCAGCGATTGCGACATCGAAATTGCGTTCGGTGATCTCGACTCCACAGAAGGTACTTCCCGCCTCGAAGTGATGGCCAACGCTCTCTCCGCGTCCTCGGTCAAGGTTCACACGCCAGGCTCCGCTTGGGGCGACCCAGAGACCCTCACATGGGCGCCNAACGCGCTTGGCGAAGACCGTGAAATCCAGTTTGACGTCGACGTGCGTGACGCCTTCGGCCGAGCCGACATCCAGTCGGTCAACCTCGTGTTGTCCACCCCGAATGGGGCCTCTGCGGTGTTCGACGAGGAGTTCGAAGACGACGACCTCCGCCTCGACAACGAAGGTCTTGTNGGCAATTACACCTGGACCTACGATGCGGGCGCCATGGCTCCGGGCGTCTACCCCCTTGCNCTCGAGATCCGCGACGTTCANGGCCACACCGTGCTTTACGAACACGGCGGCATCGAGTTTGTCGAGCACGGCATCAACCTCGGCGTGCCCAGCAACCAACCCACCACCGTCCTCATCGCGCCCGGCCAAACCAGCACGGTGGAGTTCCTCGTGACCCACATCGGCGCATCCGCATCCGCCATGGAGGTCCGTCTTGATTTGGCNCGCTCGCTTCCCTCGTCGTGGTCCGACCCTGTGTGGGACCAGCCAGCCGGCTACACCCTGACGGGCGGGGGTGATGTGGTCCGCCCCATCCTTTCCATCGAAGTGGGCGAGGACCTGACCAACGCACCGTCTCGCCTCGAAGTCGAGGCCCGCGCGTACGCTGAGAACGAAAACGGGCANCTCGTNGAGGTCGCCATCGTCGATTTGACCCTCGACTTCGATGAGGTCGGCGTGTACGCCGAACCCCGTGTCTCGGTCTTTGAGGACGTGGAACACCAGCGCCAGATCGCCGATTCAACCCGGCCGGATCTCTACGANGANACCCTCTCGCACTACGTCGACATGTCCGATGCACANGAGGGCGTGGACTTCTACATCGACGTGTTCAACGCCGGTTTCGACACGGACGCGTTCAAGCTGCGCGTGACCGAATTGCCCGAATCCTGGCTGTACCGCTTCTACGACAACGACACGGGTCAGCAACTGGTGGAAGAAGGCATCAACAGCCTAACGCCCTCCATCGGCTCCTTCCAACAGTTGACGCTGCGCATGACCGTCTTCCCTCCTGACCAGCGAGAAGCGCAGGACATCGGGTTGGTCCGTGTCTTGGTGGTCAGCGGAAACGACGCTGACCTGCGCACCGAGGTCGCCTTCACCGTCCACCGCACCTTCGGCGTCTTGGCCGAGGTCATCTCCGACAGTGACGCCAAGTCACTCGGCTCTGTCGGCCCCATCGCTCCCGGTTCAGACGCGTGGTTCCGCTTCCGCATCACCGATGCCGGGGACGAAGACGTGGAAACCACGTGGCGCATCGTGCCGCCCAACCTCTTGCCGCGCAACGACGGCCAGTACGCAAGTTGGGACTATGCGATCACCGACGATACCGGTGCGAACGCGCCTGTGGTCCGCTTGAGCGGTGAAGAATACGCTGACCTGCGTCTTGACGTGACCCTGCGTGACCANGTTGAGGCCGGGAACCANACCATCTACGTGGGCATCATCGAAGACGGCGTCGACGACGACGAAGCCCGATACTTCGACATGCCNGTGACCGTCGTGGTCAAGGAAGACGTTGTGGCCGGCCGCTTGCTCATCACGCTCGAGAGCCAGATGACGCCCTTTGGCCCCGGTCAGAGCAAGGAACTCGGTTTCCGCGTGGACAACGAGAACAACATCCCACTGACCATCCTCATCTCCTTGGATGAACCGAGCGGCTGGGACAACGGCGCAGTGAGCGTGAACTCCTTCCAGCAGGCCGGCAGCACCCTGTTGGTGACCGTTGACGCGTACAGCAACGAGAAGTTCACCGTTGACCTGACCGCGCCAACGACGGTCAAGAACAACGACCGCGCGGAGTTGACCATCATCGTCGAACCCTACGACGACGAAGTGCCCTACGGCGCGGACTTCAAGCAGCAAACCAGGTTCCAATTCGCCACGACGTGCACCGAGGTCGCTTGCTTGACGAACGAATTGCTCGACCCAGAGCCCAGCACCATTGGCCTGATCGCGATTCTGGTCGGCATCGTCCTCTACGCCACCTACCGCCGCGGTGCGACCCGTTCCATGGCGGCCNCGATGCCCGTCAAGGACGTCGCCTTGCCNGAGGACGACGTCGTGGCCGAANCCGAAGCCGCTCCTGAGCTGGATTTGCCGCCCGCGGTGACCGCTGATGANGACGATGACCTCGAACTTCTGGACGAGTTGTCCGACCTCTGAACAAGGGTTCTGCTCGACCCCTTGTCTGAACAGCGCACCATTCCCCTTATGAGGCGCCGGAACCGCCTTGAGNACGATGTCAGAGCAGATGCTGTCTCAGCGGCGTGTGGCTTCGTCCCAATCTGTTGAATCAGGGGTGCGCCGACGNGCNCTTGGACTGACCCTGCTCATGCTCCTCTCCCTGTTCGCAGGCATCGATTTGGTGGCCGAGGAAGTGTCCGCGGCTTCCGACGCTGACGGCGACGGTTTGACCTACGGCCTCGAGTACCTGATCAACACCTCTCCCAACGANCCGGACTCGGACAACGACGGTTTGCCCGACGGCTGGGAGTGGATGCACGGACTNGATCCCCTCTCCTCTTCCTTTGGTGACGGCGCAGTGGGTGATCCCGACGGCGACGGCATGTCGAACCTCCANGAGTACACCTACCTGATGCCCAGCGGTTGGGACATTGCCACCACCCCCGCCGTGCTCGACAACGGCGTTTGGTGGAACGGCACCGTGCCCACCAACGATTGGTCCGAGGAACACGCCATGCAGTTCAACCCGCCCTCGTGCGGCGCGACCGGCAGCGACGGTACCGGTTCGGTCATTCTNTGCGACGAGGACCCTGTGGGCAACATCTGCACGGACGGCTTCGACAACGACAAGGACGGCGCCGTGGACGGCGCGGACAGCGACGGTGACGGCGACGCGGATTGCCTGAGCGACGACGACGACGGCGACGGCCTGATCGACGAAGACCGCCGCGGTTACGACACCGACGGTGACGGCATGCCCGACGGCTGGGAGGTCTCCTACGGCCTCAACGCCACTTCTGCCTCCAACGACGACGGACCCAACGGTGACCCGGACAACGACGGTCTGCCAAACCTGTTCGAATACATCAACCCCTCATGGACGACCAACTGCGGTTCGTCGCCCTGTTTCCGACCGGAACCNGGCACCGCCACCGAGACCATCACTCCGTGTGACCCGGTGAGCGGCATTGGNCCNGGTGGCTGCGCGGCGCTGACCGCTGAAGTGGACGGCATCACCTCGACGAACCCNACCAACGCGGACTCGGACGGNGACGGCCTGAACGATTCCTACGAAGCGCTGACCCTCNTGACCGACCCGACCGCCTTCGANACCGACGGTGACGGCCTGAGCGACGGCGTTGAGGTCAACGGCGCCTACGGTGAGCCCGCACAAGCGAGCGACCCACGCGACAACAACACCGACGACGACGCCTTNGACGACGGTGANGAGGACGCGAACGGCAACGGNGTNGTCGATGCCGGTGAGACCGACCCGACGCGCCGTGAGGACGCCGGTGACGAGGACAACGACGGCATCCAGAACTGGGAAGAGAACCTCTCCTGCACCGCGTGGGACATCGCAGACACCGACTACGGCGGCGTCAACGACGGTGACGAGCGCAACGTCTCCCATGGCACAGATCCTTGCGATTCGCTCGTGAANTTCGTCACGACCTTCACCAACTGGAACGGCGTTAATCGCTTGACCTTGACCGATGCCTCGGGCTTCAACCCAGACGGCGGCCAAGGGTGGTACAACGTCTCAGGCACGTGGACGTCTTTCGCGTACGGCGCGACCATCAACAACGTGCTTGTTGGCGTCAGCCTCGCTCCTCCCGCCTCAACCACGGACGTGGCGAACCGCAACGGCTCCTGGTGCCANACGCAGGCGACCTTGGACGGCACNATCAGCAGCACCCGCCAGTACTGTGACGACGACTACACCGACTCCGANGCGGACGGCTTGGCCGACTGGCAGGAATTGCTCGGCGTGTTCGGTTGGTTCTCCAACCCGACCTTGGCCGACACGGACAACGACGGCGTGAACGACTTCGATGAGGTGGTGCGCGACAACACGGACCCCCTCGACCCTTGCGTCAACGCGCTGGACCCCGATGGCGACGGCCTGAACAGTTACTTCGAGAACTCGACGGGCTGCACGNTGGACAGCATCGGGATCTTGAACGGCTCCTCGGACGTGTGGGTCACCGATTCCACACAATTTGACACGGATTCGGGCGGNGTNGGCGACCTGGACGAGTACTTCGACGGCACGAACCCTGAGAACGACCCGACCGATGACGTGCTGCCCGACGACTTCGACGGCGACGGCATCCCCGACGCCTTTGAGAACCTGACCGGCACGGACTGGCGCAACCCCGACACCGACGGCGGTGGCGTCAGCGACGGCGTCGAGTGTCCCGCCAACTTCTGGCCCACNGGCTGCGTGGGTGCACCNCAAGACCCNCTCGACCCNTCGGACGATTTCCCGCAGNCNCAAGTGCTCTTCTGGGCCAACAACACCAGCGGAACCGTCGACCTCGANCAGGTCCACCGNTGGCGCCAGGTGACCAACGATTTCCCAACAGGTTCGACCTATGCCCACATCGCGACGGTGCATCCGAGCAACGAGATGTTCCCGAACATCGAGAACCTGTCCGGCATGGCCGACCTCGGATTCAGCAACAGCACGGTCACGTGGAACGTCCAGTACAANACCGACCTGACCGGAACGGCCGTGCCGTTGCCGCTGTCGACCATCAATCACTCCTTCTGGGCGGACGCGACGGCCGAGCTGAGCCGGACGAATGACACNTTCATCGTCACCGTCGAAGCGGGTTTCCTGCAGAGCCTGATTGCCCTTGCTCCCGAGTACTGGTTCGATTGGGACACCCTTGCGTCCACGACGATCGCCAACCAGACCGACACCTACGCGNTGCAACTTGACGACCGCTTGTCGAACNGGAGCAACCCGTGGTCCNTTGCCCTGAACGTCACNGAGGCCGTGGTNGGCCAATCCGGCGCATCNGACGCGTGGAGCACCGCGGACGCCATTGCNACCTTCCTTCGTGAAGGCAACGCGACCACCGAATTCAAGCGGAATTACAACGGCTCAGGCCTGCCTGGCGACCAAGATCTGACGGTTCACCTCCTCGAAGTGGCCAACGAAGGCACCTGTCAGGAATTCACCACCGCGTTCGTGACCATGGCCCGCTTGGCCGGTCTTCCAGCCCGCTCTGTGTCTGGCTTTGCTGGNGGCACGTGGACGGGCAACGGATACGCGGTGACCAACGACGATCGGACCACATGGGCAGAAGTTCACCTGCAGCAAGATGCCGCNAACGGCAACACCGACCTCGGCTGGGTGCCCATCGAAGCGTGCCCTGACGCCGAAGCGCTGGAGATCGTCAACCAATCCCTCTCGCCGCTCAGNTGGGAGCGCAACGGCCAGACNTGGTTCAACGTCAGCGGCCAACTGCGTTACGCNGAGAACGCAACGCCCGTCACCGACCAGCCGCTGATCGCCTACCTTGTCCCCATCGGCGAAGTGGGCAACGTGCCCGGCATCGCCGGCACGCCCGACCGGCAAATTGGTTCAACGTTCACCGACGCCGACGGGAACTTCAATTTCAGCGGCATCCCACCACAGCCCATCGCCCCCGGTTTCGCCGGCATCGTGATTCAGCACGTCGAACAAGGGTACGTGGCCAACGGTGGAATCACGCTTGACTCAGCGATCAACGTCTCCGACAACACCACGCTGAGCCATCAAGGTCCCTCGGCCATCAACGCCCCCATTGTGGGTGCAGGTGCCACGACCGAAATCAGCGGCCTTTTGCAGGCCGAAACGATTCCACAAGGCGTCTTTGAGAGCCTTGAAGGACTCGAGGTCTGGCTTTCGTTCACCTCTTCTGTCAACGGCTCGGTGAACCTCACGACCCCGGTTAACCCCGACGGCAGTTGGGTCTTCGACCTCACCTTGGACGAATTCGAAACGAAGACCAACATCTCGGCCACGCTCGGCTTCGAGGGGTGGACGGACACCAGCGTCCCCATTGCTGGCGATGTGCACCTGCGGCCTTCAACCACCGGCATCGTGCTCGACGTGCGTGACGCGCCCAACCTGACGGCCACGCTTGAAGGCCCTGGCACCAACAACAGCGTCCTCGATCTCGGCGACGACATCTGGGTCAACGGAACGGTGGTGTCCTTCGGCCTTGCGCCTGCTGCAATGAGCGGATCCCTCGTGCTCTCCCTGCGTGACGTGGCCAGCGGTGGGGCGTGGGTGGACGTGTTCAACGTGAGCGTCAACGGTCCGTTCAACGTCCAGCACACCCTCAACGCCAGCACCACGCCCATTGCCGCAGGCGAGGTTGAACCGCGCCTGCGCTTCTTCCCCACCACGCTGCCGACCACGGACATCGAGAACCTGTCCGACAACGCACCGTACCGCCTGCGTGGCGTCTACAACTACACGATGATCTCGGAATCGCAACTCCGCGGCGAGGCCACCAACACGCAATTCCAGGTGGTCGACCACCTCGGAAACGGCGTGGGCATCGTCATGCTCGGCACCTTTGACGTGCTCTTCAACGGCTCATTGGCCACCAGCGTGGTCGATCCCCTGTCGAACCAAATCAGCCCGACATGGACCCTCGATGCAACCTTGAGGGCTGGCGATTATCCGCTGGCCATCGCGTTTGGTGGTTCGGAGGATTACGTGCCCAGCACGTGGAACAGCACCCTCCGGGTGATGGCGGAAATCAGCTGGAACTTCACGGTCGCCGACGATTGGGTTCACATCGGTAACAGCACCCGCTTCTTCGGCAACCTGTCCGATGCGGTCTACGGCGACCGGGTTCTGAACAACGGCTCAGCCCTGTCCATCCTGATGGCCACCGCCGAAGGTCCCGTGGACCTGGCCCTTGGTAGCCTGAACACGAGCACGGGTGAATTCTCGTTCAACGTGACCGCGCCCACCGTCTTTGCCGGTGGCGTGTATGAGGTTCAACTGCTCACCGATTTCCAAGCCTTCGCCCCCGAAGGTGGTCCGTACTACACCTTCGTCGATCCGAACGGTCCGCAAGGGCCGCCAGCCGGCATTTCTCTGGATTGGGGGATTGAATCAGAAGTCATCGTGACCCCCGAACTCGAGGGCATCCAGGTGCTCGTCGGAGACACCATCGATTTGCGCGCGCGCATCACCGACATTGCCGACGGCTCCGACCTGGAAGGCGCCACCGTCGAGTGGTTCCTCGATTGGAACGGCGCCAACACCTCCTTGGGCACGGCTCAGACGCTGATCGACGGCAACGCCACCCTCCAGTGGACGGCCAACACGGTGGGGCCAGGCTACTACGACATCGGTGTGGTGGTGGCGGACGACGTCACCGACCCGCTCGCGCCCGGTAACCGCCGTCACCTCGGCAACACCAGCCTCGTGAACGTCACGGTGCAGGCCGAATCGGTGGTCGTCATCGACGTCGCGCCGACCGTGGTCGCTGCGGACAGCACCTTCAACGTGCTCGGACGGGTGCTCGACGCGGACGACAACACGCGTCCAATCAACGGGTTGCTCCGGCTTGAGGCCCATTGGGACGACGAGCCCGATGAGTTGCTCGTCACTGGCGCGCAGACCGCAGCCAACGGGAGTTTCAACCTCTCCATGAGCAGCGATGCGCTGAAGGACGGCACGACGCGCGGCAACCGCTCGCTTGTGGTGCAGGTCATCGAGGACTCCTCGCCCTTCTACCTGCCCTCGAACACGACCACCGGCATGCTGGTGCAAGGCGTGACCGACTTCGAGCAGTTGCAGCCGCGCAACGCGGTCATCATCAACCGTGGTCGTAGCGTGAACCTCAGCGCTCAGCTCGTGGAGGCGAGCGACCTGTTCACCCCGCTGGGTGGAGAAACGGTGGCCGTGAAGGTGCACGAAACGTGGCACACTGAGGTCCAAACGAACCCAGAGGGCTTTGCCAACACCAGCTTCCTCTTCGACGTCAACCACCCTCTGGGTATCATCACCGTGGAGTTCCACTACAACGGGAGTTTCGATTTGCTCTCCGATCGGGCCAACCTCAGCACGGTCACGGTGCGTTCAACCACCGTGCTGCTCATCGATGCCATCACCGCTAACCCGACCTCAGGGTCGAGTTTCAACGTCACCGGAACGGTGCAAAGCGACAACGGCTCAGGATTGGAGAACCGCGACGGCAGCGTGCTGCCGGCCAACGTCCTCTTCGCCATCGACGGTCAGCCTGTGGGCTTCACCGTCACGGGCGGCACTGTCGGTGTCGGAGGCGCCTGGACGGCCACCATTAGCCTCGGTCAAACCTTTGAACGCGGCTCGCACAACATCAGCGCCACCTACGTGCCGAGCGTGAACTTCTATGTCGGCTCGAACGACACCGCGCCTTTCGACAGCCGCGGAACCACGAGCGTCTTCTTCCTCGACCCGGTGCTCGACGGTCTCGGTGCGCCCTCGCTCAACGACCGAACCGAGCGCGGCAACGACATGGACGTCCGCCTGATGGTTCAGGACAACACCGGCTCGCCCGTGGCCAACGCGGACGTCCTCGTCACCCTCATCGGCTCCGATGGGCCGCTCGAGGTTCCGGTGACCCTCACGGTGGTGACCGACGCCAGCGGCATGGCCCAAGACGTGCTGACGCTCCCCGCCAACCTCTCGGTTGGCGAGGCCACATTGACCGCTGAATACGGCGGATTGCCCGGCACGACCGGATTGGTGGGCAGCAACTCGACCACGCGGTTCGTCGTGCTCGCTTCGACGGAGATCACCATCACCGAAGCGCCGGTCAGCCTCATCGCTGGCGACGCATTCGTCGTTCGCGGCACCCTGCTGGACGACCTTGGGCTGCCCTTGGCCGTCGACGGAACGCCCTCGCTGGCCATCGTTCACCTGCTGGTTGACGGCGTGCCCGTGTCCAGCGTGGAAACCACCGCCAGCAACGGCAGTTTCCTGCTTTCCTACGTGCTTCCGGAGGGCACCGACCCAGGCCAACACCAGATTTCGGTGCAGTTCAAGGGCGGTCGCGATTGGGTCGACCCCATCGGTGTGGGTGACCCCGCGAACCCAGAGTACTACTTGCCGACGCAAACCGACGTGAGCTTCAACGTCAGCATGCCGAGCAAAATCCTGCTCATCAGCGGGAACGGCGACGTGGACCGTGAGAGCACGATCCTGATCTCTGGCGTGTTGCTGAGCCAAGTGGACGACGCGATTGGTGACGCCACCGTCGAAGTGTGGCTCGATGGCGTGTTCCTGACCAACGTGACCACGGACGCCAACGGCTCCTTCAGCGCGGTGCACCCCGTGCCCGCTGACCAGCCGCTTGGCCCGACGGACATGGAGGTCCGGTTCACGGGCAACGTGCTGTACCTGCCGAGCAACGCCAGCGGTGTGTGGAACGTCTACGCACCAATCCTGGTGACCGTGGACCTCGACGATGTCATCGCTGTGGCCGATGAAGTGGTCATCACCGGACAAGTCGTGGACAACCAACTCATCGGTCTTGCCGATCACATGGTCACCCTCGAGGTCGACGGCGTCAACATCGGCGAAGTGACCACTGAGGCGGACGGGACGTTCACCTACACGTGGGTGGTTCCGGACATCTTCACCTTCGGTGATCACGTGATGATCGCCAACGCCGATGCGCAGGGTTGGTACCGCGCCGGCACCGGCAACGCGAGCTTCTACCTCAGCCACCGCTCGGCCATCAGCATCGCCTTCGACGGCGACGATGAGGTGACCCGTGGCGACCTCTGGCGCATCTCAGGCCGTCTGTACGACGTGGACGATGCGGCCCAGGCCGGCCTGCCCGGTCGCGCGGTGCAGGTCTACCTTGACGGCGAACTGGTCACCGTGGCGACGACGCTCGACGACGGGTCCTGGATCGCGACCATTCCGGTCGATCTTGACCTGGCCCGTGGCGCGCACGACATCGAAGTCCGCTTTGAAGGCGAACTGGCCCACAGGGGCACAGACGCGTCCACCGTCGGCACCGTCTGGGCCGACGTCGTGGTGACCATCGATGCCGTGACCGACCGCACCGCCGTGCGCTCCGACGCCTTGCGGACCCTGACCATCACCGGGTCGGTGTCCGAGGTCGGCGGTGAAAGCGAGGTCTTCGAAGACCTCGACATGACGCTGAGCAACGGTACGGGCTGCACCTCTGCGGCGACCACGCCAACGTGCTACACCTTGGAGCGCGTGCAGTGGAACGACGGCAACTTCAGCATGACCTTGCGCGTTCCGTCGTGGAACCCGCTGGGCGTCCAGCCCTTCCACGTGACCAGCGGCCTCAACAGCAGCCGCAACCTCAACTCCGGCATGGCCGTGACCTTTGCGCTGATCAAGGTGGACGCGACCATTGACGTCCGCCTTGACGCCCTCGTCGAGGGCGAACAGGAAGACTACGGTGGCCGCATCTTGGTCACCGCGGACGACACCGGCGAGGGCATTTCCGACGTCGGGTTCTCCTTGTACCTCGAATACGCCAACGGCAGCCGCGTGGTCCAGGATGGCAGCAGCAGCCAGCTGCTGAAGCGCGTGGTCGTGACCGGTGCAGACGGCGCCACCACCTTCGAATTCAACAACGACCCACCGTTCGGCAACACCGCTGCGCACGGGGAGTTGACCCTGCTCGTGCTGCTCGATGCCGGCGGAGAGCGTCTGACCGACGCCAGTTTGGCGGCCTTCCAGGCCGACGCCGCTGAGGGCTTTGACCCAAGTTACACCTACAGCGACGAAGCCTCGTCGACGGCGCGGACCTTGGTCGGCTCGCTCGTGTTCCTCGCGGCTGCCCTGCTGGTTGGTCTCGTGCTTTACCGCCGCCGCCAGCAGGCGACGCTCATGGAGGAGGCTGCCGAGGTCTTTGCCTACACCGCCGAATTGTTGGCGGCCGGTGACAGCGTGCGTGAGGCCATCTTCCAGTGCTACACCGACCTGTGCGTCGTCCTGCAGAAGCGCGAGTTCCTGCGCCGTGACTTCGAGACCGTCCGCGAGTTCGAAGCGGCGATCCGCCAGGCCATGCCTGCGGTCAGCGAGGAAGCCCTCGTGGCCCTCGACAACGTGTTCGAGCAGGCGCGCTACGGCCGTGACGAGATGAGCGAGGGCCACGCCCAAGCCGCGAAGGTCGCCATGGAGCGGATGTCCACGGAAGTCTCCGGCATCCAGAAGATTGTCCCGCGTGGCCTGTGAGTTCACCGAACGGTTGAATGGGCGCTTGGGCATCAGACCAACATGCGTACCGCCTTGTGGCTGACCCTTGTGATGCTCGGCGCCTTGGCGCTGCCCGTGGCCAGCGCGGCTCCAGTGACGTTGACCGACGTGCTCGATTGCGGTGAAGGCGACGTCCGTGTGGACGGCGACCTCGCCTGCAGCCTTGACCTGAGCGAGTACCAAGACCTCGCTCGGCTTCGTGTCGAACTTGTTGGCGCTGACGAGGTCCGCCCAAGCGGTGGCCCGATGCTCGCCGTGGGTTACAGCATGAGCTGCGCGGTGTTGGACAACGGCTCCCTCATGTGCTGGGGATCGGACGGCGAAGGCCAATTGGGTGACGGCGGTCAGATGGCGAATCAGGTCCGTCCGAACACCTTCGTGGTGCTGCCTGAGGGACGGCACGTGCTGGAAATCCACGCAGCCAGGACCCATGCTTGCGGACTGCTTGACGACGGGAGCGTGTGGTGCTGGGGCTATGGTTCCAACGGCGAGCTTGGTGACGGGACAACCAACACCTACAGCGCGCCAACCAACGCAGTGACGCTACCTGCAGGCCGAACGGCCGTGTCCATCGGTTTGGGTGGATTCCATGCTTGTGCCATTCTCGACGATGCATCCATGGTCTGCTGGGGGCTGGACAACAACGGCCAACTCGGGAACGGTGACGCAGACAACGACCTTCGCCCAACGCCCGTTGGCGTTGTTTTCCCCGAAGGCCGTGAACCGGCTCAAGTGGACGGCGGTGAAGCACACACCTGCGCACTCATGAAGGACGGAGGCGTGATGTGCTGGGGCCGGGACCATGTCGGTCAGCTCGGCGACAACGGAACGAACGCGAACCAGCACGAGCCCGGATCCAACGCCGTGCTCCCCGACGGACGTCGCGCCACTTCGATCAGCGTCGGCGGGCACGTCTCGTGCGCGGTGCTTGACGACGGCTCGCTGGCATGCTGGGGTGAGAACAACCTTGGCCAACTTGGTGATAACTCGACCACGAGACGTGGTGTCCCAACCCTTGCTCACCTTCCAGACAACATGACGGTGATCGACGTCGGTGTCAACTACCACAGCACGTGCGTGGTCTATCACAACGGTTCCATGGGCTGTTGGGGGCACGACAATTACGGCCGTTTGGCGAACGGGCCCAACGAAGGGAACACCTTGCTGCCTTCGGTCATCAACATGTCCTCAGGCTACGTCGACGTCGAGGTCGGGCAAGTCCACAGTTGTGCCCTTCACGAGGACGGCATCGTCCAGTGTTGGGGTCGTTCAAAGTGGGGTCAAAGCGGAACCGGGACCACCGCCAACCGTGGCG
>NZMM01000026.1 GCA_002694585.1 Methanobacteriota archaeon | reverse complement strand
GTTCGCAGCGGTTTCCTTCTTCGTGCGTCCGCCGCTGACGATCGCCCATCGCCCTCCGAGGGATTGCGCGTGCTCAGGCGTGGTGCCGAGCAAGAGGGGGACGCCGTTGATGGCCACCAGCGCAAGGCCGATGCGCAGGTCGATGTCCTTGTACCACTGACGTTGCCCACGCACAATGAACGCCCCGGCACCGACGAATTCGCCGGTCTGTGCGGTTTTGGAGACCTGGGCAGGTTTGACGGAATAGACCGTGCCGTGACCGCCACCGCTGCCCCATGCGCGGCTCCAGCACAAGGCCAGTTGTGCACCCTGCTCTAAGTCGGCCTCCGTGATGGCGCCGGCCTCGATCCTGTCGCTCAACCTGAACGCGGGCATGCCTTCGGGCAAGTAAGCCGGCGGCCGTTCATCGGCCACGAAGCCACGTTGGGACTGCATGGCGCATGATGGGGCGCCGTGGAGGTCGGCGTGAAGGTACATGTCGTCGCCTTTCAGATGCTTCTTCACGATGGCGTCGTTGCCTTTGGCGTCACGTCCGCCGACCATCAATCGTCCGTTGGCGAGCATGGTCCAACGGTGGTGTTCGAACCAGAGCCGCTTTGAGCGCTTGACGCGGACCACCTGGCCGCTGGCCTGCTGCTTCGCTTCCTTCTTTTTGGCGCGCTCCAACTCGGTTCGGGTCGTTTCCAGCGCGGCGACCGCGCCCGATGACTTGTCCTTCTGCTTCCTTGCCGTGGTGAACAGACGTTGCGCGTTTTGGTGCACGCTTTCGTCAAGGTGGAGCGTGACCTCCTGTGCTCCGGGTTCACCGTCTTCGTTGGGCAGCAAGCATCGAATGGTTCGTTCAGCCGGGTCGGCGCTGCGGATCCATGGAATGGCTTTCACGGCGGACATCACCGCATCCCAACCGGTTCGTTCCACCGCTTCGCGGGTCTGCGTGAGCAGGCCGTCCACGTGCGTCCAATGTTCCTGAATCGCGTGGCCGAGGGCCTGCTGTTTCTCCACTTTGGCGTGGAAGCCCTCGAGGGCTTTCTCCTGTTGAGCCAATCGACGTTCAAGACGTTCCACGTCCGTGGAGTGCCCTCGCCCGGGAGCGGCCGCGTTGACCTGCTCGAGCTCCCTGCGCAGGAGCGCGTCCGAGTCGTGTCCGCCCCACCACGCATCGATGGCTTCGAGCATGCCAGGGAAGGGAAGCGAGGTCCTTTTGGCGTGGTCAGGCAGCAGCACCGGCGTGGCTTCTTCGACGTGTTCCATCAGGAAAGCATCGAGGCTTCCGTCGCTGGGAACGTCCGGTGCGTCCGCCTTGAGGACCAGGTGCCCTGCCCGTTCTTGTTCCAACGCGTCCAACAGCCCGCGCAGGGCCGCATGAACCGTAGCAGCGTCCGCTTCTGTCGCTGCCATGTCGGCGTCGAGGCCGGCGGCATCGCACACGGCGTTGGCCAAACGCCCGCCGAGGTTGACCTGTCCGCCCAACGTTGAGGCGAGGTTGCGCTCCGACCTCGAAAGAACGGCGGCAAGTCCGGCCTCGTCGAGGGCATCAGGATCCAGTGCGGGAGGTGGTGGAAGGTAGGCTTCGCCACGCTTGAGCGTCCTGTCGCGGTACGTTGCGTGGGTCAAGGGCTGGATGATGGTGTCGTTCTCGTCGAGCAGGATGACGTTTCCCTCCCCGAAGCATTCGATAATGAGATGGCGATCTCCGCCCTTCGTGGTGAAGCTCATGCGCAACAGGCGGTCGAAAGCGAGCTGTTCTACGGCGATGAGGCGCGCGTTGCCCAGTTGTTTCCGCAAGAGCATCGCGAACGGCGGTGGGGACATCGGCATCGGGCGGTCTCGAGAGGACGTCGAAATGCGCCGGCCTCGGACGATGACGAGGTCAAAGGCGTCCGCGTCTTTCGGGTTGAAGCGGAGCACGACTTGCTCGTAGTGGGGCATGTAGGATTTCTTGACCCAAGCGCCAAGATGAGCCTGAAGCTCATGGGCGATGGCACGCAAATCGAACGCGCTCATCGCCTGCTTCATGACGACCCCGCTCAGAGGGGGGTGGCCTCGTTCTTGACGCTGATGCCCGCTTTGTTGCCCTCAGGCCTGACCTGAGCGGCCATCGAGCACTTCGAGGACGCCGCTGGCGATGGCCATGATGCCGGCCACCACGGCGATGTAGACGCCAAACGAGGCGCCCATGACGCTGTCCGGGTCATCAGGAAGCGCACCCCGCCAGAGCAGGACAGCGAGCACGATGACCACGCCAGCGAGCATGTTGCCCCAACGGGCGTTGTCGGTCACGACCGACGGAAGCGCATTCACGCCGACCTTGGGAAGGACCGCCATCACCGTGCACACCAAGGCCAACACTGTGCCGATCCAGAGCCAGGTGCTTCCCTTCGAACCGGCTTCAACGCTGATCATGCACTCTGCTTTGGCGTCCGCTGCGGCTGAGGTGGCCTCATCGATGACGGATTGGTTCCCACCGCTCAAGGCCGTGGCCATGTTGACGGTCAATTCCTCGAACCGGTCACAAGCGCCTGCTTGGGTCCCCTTGTGGACCATCTCTGTGCTGTTTTCTGGGGGTGTCTCATCCATCGGTGTGGACAAGTAGGCGGAGGTAGAGATGCAGATGCTTTGGTTGGCCTCGTCATCGATGCCTGAGCAATCGTAGGTGACGCTGCTCAAGCCCGAGTTGATCTGAAGGCCTCCGTCGTCTTCTCCCGAGAGCCACGTTCCGTTGAATTGGGCGACCACGGAAAGCAGGAGCGCCATGGCGATGAGTCCAACGGCCGCCCAGCCCATCATGCTCGGNCCTTCAGACGCCATGGAAGGTTGCGCCATGGCTTGAGCAGGCATCGGCTGGGCCACCACCGCTTGTGGCATGGCCTGAGCGGCCATCGGTTGTGCCGCGGCCGGCGCCATGGCGGTGGGCTGAACCGGTTGTGGCGCGGCTGGTGCAGCAGCGACGGGCGCTGCAACAGCAGGCGTAAAATCCGGGTAGTACTGTCGTGTGTACGCGAGTGCTTGATCCGCAGGATAACCCTGCGCGACAAGACCGTCATGGTAGCTTTGTGCGTCTGCCATGTGGTGTGAGCATCGATGGCACACTTAGCCTTCTCGACACTTGAGCGGTCAAGCCATACGATGCCATCCGTCCGGACGTTGCATCACGGCGCCTTCTTCGGCGTGAGCCATCAGGTGGGCAAGCGTCTGATCCCGCGCCAATCCAGGGTGCGCATCTGGCGAATCCGCGTAGGCTTCTCGTGCGATGTCAGCCACGGCGCTCTGCCCTGCTTGAACGGCGTCCAACACCCTGGCGTGACGGGCGCGTCGATGGCTGACGTAGTGGTTGAGCAAGGCCGTCGGTTTGGTCACGACGGGCCCGTGCGAGGGGAATATCATGTGCGGTTTGAGCGACGCCAACCGCTCAAGTTGCTCAAGGTAGACGTTCATGTTGCCCTGACCGGGTGGAATCAGGATGGTGCCAATCCCAGCCACCATGTCGCCTGCGACCAATCCGGCTTCGCTCAGCAAGCAAAGATGGCCGGGGTGGTGGCCGGGCGTGTGAAGGACGTTCCAGCGGTGGTCACCCAGCTGGATGACGTCACCATCCTTGAGGGTCCGATCGACGCGCATGCCGCCATGTTCATGCCCCCAAATGGGCACATCAAAGGCCTCGCGCAAGAGGTCCTCATCTCCAACGTGGTCGCCATGCCCATGGGTGTAAAGGTAGGCCTGCACGTCTCCTCCGTGGCGGTCGACCACATCGGCCAGATGCTCCATGCTTTCTCGGTGGGTGATGGCCGGATCGACGATGACAATCGGCCCTCCGGGCGGGCCAATAAGGTAGCAGTTCGTGTGATCAGCGGGGGGCAAGGTCGCGGTCGGTACGGGAACGACCTGCACCCCGTGGGCGAAGAGGATGGAGGCTCGGCCGGGCTGCTGTTTGGCGACGAAGGCCATCGCTTCAGCCGCATCTCCACCGTTGCTGCTCAGGCGGCGGTGGAGGAACTGCAGCAGGGAAACCACGGGCGGAGCGATGCGCATCGTGTGGCTGCGCCAGTCCTGAAGGAAGGTGGCTGGCGTGGCCCAGCGCATCTCGGTGAATTCCGTTTGTGGCTCAAGGTCGAGTTCGGGCGTGTCGTCCACAGAACCAAGATGAACGTGGAGGAAGGTGTTGTCAAACTGCATGGGCCCGAACGGTGGCGTGGTCCGTTGGCTGATGACCCGCATACCGCGGAGGTCGACGGCGGGTGTGCCGTTGGCCATGGCCCTCGCCCATGCCGTGCGNTCGCTGAGCAAAGCGGCGCGNAACTCCGCATCGATNACCTGCAAGCGTTGACCGTCCCACCACCAACCNAGTTCCTCGGCCATTTCCCGTGCGCCGGCGAAACGCGCCAAGTCGTGCTCATCGCCAACGGATGGAAGGTCGGTGGCAGCGAAAGCCTCGGCTTCACCCCGCGCCACGCCGCCGCCNGGGAAGGCCCAGGTCTGCGGGAAGGCCCGCATCGTTGGGGCGCGCAGGCCGAGCAGCACCTCCAATCCTTCTGGGCCGTCTCGGGTCACCGTCATCGTGACCGTCGGTCGCGGCGGGCGTCGAGACACGCCGCTCAGGTCCATGCCTGCAGGGACCTCGCTCATGCCGTGCCCTGGTGCAGGGCGCGGTTCATCCTTGCGCCCGGCTCAGGCTTCAAGGCNCACGGGCCNATGGCACACCATGGCCCGCCACCTGACCGTCGAGGAGGAACTCGCGGAATTGGCGCAGATNGTNGCGGAGGCCGAGGCCGAAGGCATCGATCCGTGGCCTGAGCCGAAACCGGAGCGGCCGTGGGCCAAGTGGACCATCGCGACCTTNGTGACCGTGATGATGCTCTCGTGGGTCAGTCAACTGCTCTTCCGGGTCGTGGAAATCACCCGAGAAACGGTGCCCTGATGCAGCACCGTTGCCTTCAAATGGAGGACGTGGGTGCCTCGCAGCAGAGTCCCTTAGTGTAGCGGTCCATCATGAAGGATTCTGGTTCCTTCGACCTCGGTTCGAATCCGAGAGGGACTACCACCGCTCCTCATGGCAAAGTGAAACCCGTCACCATCAGCATGGCATCACCGTACTCGAGTTTCCCCGTGAATTCAGCCACCTCGCCGAGGGCTTTGGTGCGCAGCGTGAAGGTCGTCTGACGCTTNGTGCCNCGACGGCGGTGGTGCCGGTAGAAGTGAACGCCCACACGGTAGGTGCCGCTGGGTGGATTCTCTTTCCACACGACGTTTTCCACGGGTGTGGTCGAGGTCGGACGTGCGTTCATGTCCACGTCCAGTTCACCGCCGCATGCGCTGCGTCGCTGGTTGAAGTAAATCCGCTCACCGCTGGGTGCAAAGACGTGGAGGTCCAGGTCGTTCCGATCCTCCCACGCCAGGCTGATCTGCAGCTCGCCGCTGGCTCCACCCTCGCGTTCCACGCGATCTTCGATGGTGGAGTCCTCGAGGTCGACGGTTTCAACCCGAACGCCAAGACCGACCTGTTCGCCGAGGACGGCGCCTCGTGCGTGCTGATCGAGGCCTTCCTCGACCTCAACGATGTGTTGCCCGCGCTCTTTGAGCGCGATGCTCACCAACATGTCGAGGTCAGGCGCTTCAGGTACCTCAGGGTCGTCTTCCATGTTCAATTCCGGTGGATTCAGGTTCAACGCAAGGGCTTCGAGACGGCGCGCTGCTTCTCGGTCAAGACGCGCTTTCTGTTGAGCGGGGGTCAACTCGTCAAACAACGGNCCCAACCGAACGAGNCCGAGCATGGTCGGTGGCAACGAATCGTCGTACTCCCANGGGGGAGCGACGCCGCCAAANCCGTACTTGCTGGCCTTCATGGCGTCCAGCATGTNNTCGGCACGTTGCCGGTTCCAGCGTCGCAGGAGCCACCAACCTGCACCGACACCTCCTGCGGCGCCAGCCCAAAGCAGCGGGTCCATGGCAAGGACTTGTCNCGGCTCCTTGAGAAGAGTTCCGCCTCGTCTCAACCGTCTCGGAACGCGGCAATCACCGATTCGAGCGCGTCCTCGGAGGGCCGCAACTGGGTGCTTTCGAGGTCAACGAGCGGCGTTTCTGGCAGGCCGAGCACCTCGTGCATGGTGGGCTGATTCCCGTCGAAGTAGAGCAANCCNGTCACGTGATGATGCTCCGAATCCGCCTTGTGCAGGGCGGCGAGGGCCGCNACAGCGTCCGAGGGGTCGTGCTCTGCATCGATGGTTTCCAAGCGAATGGTTGAGCCGTCGTGCAAGGTGATGTCCACATAGTGGCCTTCNGGCACCTCGACCTCCTCCATGGGCATNCGCTGCGGGATGTAGTCGGGCATGTGGAGGGTGACTTCGTTCTCCTTCACGTACCCATACGACTTGTAGGACTCGTCGTTGTTGTTGAAGGTCACACAGGGCGAAATGACGTCGATGAGGGCGAAGCCCTTGTGCGCCATGGCCGCCTTGAGCAGGGCCGTGAGTTGCTTCTTGGAGCCTGAGAAAGATCGGGCCACAAAGGTGCATCCTAGGTTGATGGCGAGGGCGCACAGGTCGATCGGTTGCTGCTCGTTGGGGCGCCCCTTNTTCTTCTTGGAGCCGACNTCGGCGGTGGCGGAGTACTGCCCCTTGGTNAGGCCGTAGACGCCGTTGTTCTCGACGATGTAGACCATGTCCAGGTTACGACGGATGGCGTGGATGAGTTGGCCGATGCCGATGGACGCGCTGTCGCCGTCACCGGACACGCCGAGGTAGGTCAGGTCGCCGTTCACGGCGGCCGCACCGGTGGTCACCGAGGGCATGCGACCGTGCACGGTGTTGAAGCCGTGGGACTGGCCGAGGTAGTAGGCNGGCGTCTTCGACGAACATCCAATGCCCGACATCTTGGCGATGCGGTGCGGCTCGATGCCGTTGTCCCATGCGGCGTTGATGATGACCGACGAGATTTGGTCGTGGCCNCAGCCAGGGCACAGCGAGGAGGGCCCGCCCTTGTANGCGTCCACAGGCTGGTCGATGATGTTCAGCTTGACCGGTCGGGCCTTTCGTGCGGGTGCATNGCTCATGCTTCCACCTCCTCGATGGTGGCCATAATCCGTTCAGCGTAGATCGAGGCGCGAGGCGGCATGCCGTCGGAGTACGCCACGGAGTGGACGCGGTCCACGAGGTGGTTGGGCAACTCGCGGCGNAGGATGCCCCAGAGTTGTCCGTCTCGGTTGATCTCCAACACGATGACGGTCTTGTGGCGGGCGCAGAAGGCCTCGACTTCACTGTGCAGCGGNAGGCTGCGCACGCGGCACTGGCTCACCTTGCGNCCTTGGGCCTCGATGATGTCGTCGATTTCCTGAATGGTGTTCTCCATGCTGCCGAAGTAGATGATGCCGACGTCGCACTCTTCCTCTTCACGGAGGATCGGTGCGGGGAGATGGTCGCGGGCGCCGTCNATCTTGCGGCGGAGCCGGTCCATCAGGTCGAGGTAGATGTGGGCCTTCTCNGAGTAAACGCCGTACTCGTCGTGGCCGGTTCCACGGTACAGGATGGGGGCCATGCCGCTTCCGGGCAGGGTGCGGTAGGGGATACCGTCGCCGTCCACGTCGCGGTAGCGGCCAAAGTCCTCCATGGCTTCGAAGATGTCGCGCTCGCGGATGACTTTGCCACGGTCCATCGGGACGTCAGGGTAGGTGAAACCCTCGCAGGCCCATCGGTTCATGCCGAGGTCGAGGTCAGAGAGGCCGAACACAGGCGTTTGGAAGCGCTCGGAGATGTCGAAGGCACGCCAGCCGAATTCGAAACACTCCTCGACGGTNCCNGGAATGAGCACGATGTGCTGGGTGTCGCCGTGGCTGCCTTCGTAGAGCATCTGNAGGTCGGATTGTTGGGTGCGGGTGGGGAGACCNGTCGAAGGTCCGACGCGGTTGACGTCCCAGAAGACGGAGGGAACTTCGGCGAAGTATGCCAATCCGATGAATTCCTGCATCAAGGAGATGCCAGGTCCGGAGGTGGCGGTCATGCCGCGGGCGCCGGCCCANCCTGCGCCGATGACCATACCGGCCGCAGCGAGTTCGTCTTCGGCCTGCACGACGGCGCAGGTGGTTTCGCCGTCTTCGTTGGTCCGCAATTCGGGGATCCAGCCAATGATGCCTTCAGCGAGGCTGGAGGAGGGCGTGATGGGGTACCAAGCGAGCATTTGGACGCCGCCAAAGAGCGCGCCGAGGGCAGCAGCTTCGTTGCCTTCCATGAAGAAGCGGCCTTGGTTGCTGCCGCGTGCCGCGACCGCGTAGGGGTCTTCCTTGGTCAGGTGCTCNCGTGCATGGTCGCGTCCAAGGTGGAAGGCGGTGGTGTTGAGCTCGATGGCCGAAGCCTTGCCCTTGAATTGCTTNCCAATGGCTTCGACGACAGCGGTTTCGTCAATGCCGAGCAGTTCGGCCAGCACGCCGACGTAGATGACGTTCGTGATCATGCGGGCCAACTTGGCGTTCACNCCGCGGGCCATCTTGGTCATGGGGACGGGGTANGAGATGACGTCCTCGCGGTCCATGGGCTTCTTGGCGTCGCTGTTCCANACGACGACGCTNCCGGGCTCGAGTTGGGCNAGGTCGTCCTCCCAGGTGGCCGGATTAACGAGCACTTGGATGTGGGTGCGGTCNCCGGGTGCTTGGTAGCCGGCATCGGAAAGACGCACGATGTACCAGGTTGGAAGGCCGGAGATGTTGGAGGGGAAGAGGTTCTTCCCGCTNACTTCGATGCCCATGTTGAACAGGGACTGGAGCAGGATGAGGTTGGCCGACTGAGAGCCGGTTCCGTTCGCGGTGGCGATGTTGATGGTGAAGTCGTTGACGATGGCGTCCATGGTGCTGCCTCGTGGTGCTTTCATCATGTCCCCGAAAGGTCCGACGCTCCGCGTCCCANNGCCGTCGCCTCAGACCTTTGAACATGACGCCACCGCGGATTCAGAATTTTGAGGGACATCTCAAAATGGGGGTGTTCATCGCGGACCATGGCGAGCGAAAAGGTCCAGAAGGCTTGGAGCCGCGCNGAAGCGGACATCAAGAAGGGCAACTACGCGGGTGTGGTCGACCTCATGCGTGAGATCGACGGCGAAGGTGAGCACGCCATGACGTGGTACCTCGCGGGTTTGGCGCGCCGTGAAGAGGCCAAGGCTTCAGGTCTGGCTTCGACGTACCGCCAATCCGCCAAGAACCTCCGCACTGCGATGCAGATGGACCGCCGCACCAAGCGATACAACACCGCCTACAACGACCTGCTCAACGAGATGAACGAGAAGCGCATCGGCGAGTACCTCATCCCGCCTCTTCTGAAGGATGGAACGCCCACCCTCACCTCTTTCGGGCTCATGGGCGTGGTGTTCCTCGCGGTGCTGTTCGCCCTCAGCCAGGCCGGCAGCAGTCCGGCGCTGACCGGCGACGAAGTGGTGCGCATGTCCCTGACGTGGACCGATGCGGACGGCACCGACCGCTCCGGCGACGTGACCATCCAGATTCATGCGGACGCACCCTCGCACGCCTCCTCTTTCCTCCAACACGTGAACGAGGGCACCTATGACGGGACCATCTTCCACCGCGTGATCGACGGGTTCATGATCCAAGGTGGTGACTTCGAGAACAGCGACGGAACTGGCGGCTATGCCGCTTCATGGCAGGGATACTGCAACGGTCAGGCCGAACCCTCCTCCAGCGCCTGCGACCAAACGCAGTACACCCTGCCGGACGAGGTCGACAACGGTCGTTTGCACGATGTCTGTGTCCTCTCCATGGCGAAGACCAAGAACCCACACACCGGTGGGAGTCAATTCTTCCTGATTCCAGAG
>NZMM01000025.1 GCA_002694585.1 Methanobacteriota archaeon | reverse complement strand
GTTCTTCGGTTGGCTCAAAGGAAGGAAAACGGGCGAGCGCCGCCTCACCCGCGCGGTGGTGCGTGGCTACATGCAAGGCGACGCTTGGTATTCGAGCGCCAAGGCCGAGCGGGTGCTCGGCATGACGTGGCGTTCCCTCGATGCCTGCGTGGAAGACACCATCGTTGCCTTTGAGGAGCGGGCGGTATGAACCAGTGGACCGTTCGGGCGGCGTGGCTCATGCCGCTCGTCACGGTCCTTGCCTCCATGTCGGTTCATCACGCTCGCGGCGTGGCCAATGCGCCGATCATTTTCATCTCGCAAGCCGATTCCCCTGGCCCAGAAGCCCTCATTTTCACGCTTGGCCTGACCGTCAGCGGCGTATGGCAAGCATGGACGGTGTGGGCGATGACCCAAGCCGCGCCACGCCCGTGGTCGCTGGAACGCATCGCCGGTCTCCTCGCCGCAGGATGCGTGGTGGCCATGGCCAACCGCTCGATGTACACCCACCTCAACATGCACATCCTTGCCGCCATGGGCATCTTCACCTTCGGTTGGCTGTGGCTTGGTCTGGTCCAGCGACGCCTGCGTTACTCAGGCGGCACACAGGGCCTAGCACAACGAAAGTGGGCGCTGTGGTGCGTCGGCATCGGTTACGTGGCGCAGTTTCTCGGGGCCGCCATCGCCCTCCAGGTCAATCCTGACCTGACGCTTCCCACGGCCAACGCTGGCCACCCGTGGTGGACCGTCGCCGCACTTGGCGAATACCTGCTTGTGGCCGGTCTGTGGTGGGGCATCGCCGCCCTCGAGCAGGACCTCGTCGTCGTCCAAAGCACCCCGTCATGAACAAATGCTTGTGCGTCTGAAGAAACCTTCACTCGACCTATTTCACCCACGCTTCGCCACGTCGAGCACGCGTTCATCGAGCGTGCTGATGGCTTTGCTTGCAGGGTCCACGCCGTGCTTGGTCTGTCCCACCCAGACCTCGACCTCGAGACGGCGGTGGCTGAGAAGATGCACCACATCACCTGCCTTTGTGCGTCGCCCGCATGCGTCCACGGCAGCAGCATCGCTGGCGTCCAGATAGCGCGGACCCCACAGGCCGCCAAAACGTGCATCTGACGGTCGTTGAATCAGGTGTGGGCGGCCTTGTGCGTCTACGTCGACCAACGCCACAAGCCGTTCCGTGATCACGCGGCGTTTGGCGGGGGTTGGGAAAGCAGTGGGCCCATCGGCGTGGTCGTGTGCGAGGCAACCTTGCTGCACCGGGCAGTCCGAGCACCGAGGAGCACGTGGCGTGCACACGGTGGCGCCGAGTTCCATCACAGCCTGATTCCACGCACTCGGGGTCACGTTTCGCCCATGGGCGTCGTCCATCCATACCTGGGCCAGGGACGTGACGTCAGCGGTCGTGGGTTGGAGCGTCGCCGTCTGCCGTGCCACGACCCTGCGCACGTTGCCGTCGACCACGGCCGCAGGCACCTCGTGTGCGATGGACGCAACGGCGGCGGCGGTGTACGGGCCGATGCCGGGAAGCCGCTGATAGTCAGCGACCACGTCCTCGGAGGTCGACGGTGTGGGCAAGGCGCCGTTCCACGGACCTTCGGGGTCGCAAACCTCCACGGCAAGCGCATGCAAGCGGCGGCCACGGGCGTAATATCCCGCGCCTTGCCAGAGATGCATCACCTCGTCGAGGTCGGCCTCAGCCATCGAGGCCACCGTTGGAAAGCGCTCGAGAAGGCGACGCCAGTACTCGATGCCACGTGCGACTTGGGTCTGTTGGAGCAGCACTTCGGAAAGCAGGATGGCCCATGGGTCGGACGTCGCACGCCACGGTAAATCGCGGGCCTCGTCTGCGTACCAGCGCGCAAGCGCTTCGACGTTCACGGGCCTCAAGCCTCGGCTTCTTCAGGCGCCTCAGCGGCCGCCTTGTTCGCCTTGATGGCGGCGTCGTTGGCCTTGATTTGGGCCCAGACCATCTCGGCCACGTCCTGGACCTGCATGTCGGCATCGATGGCCGCAAGGCCATCGGTGACCATCGTGGAACAGAAGGGGCAGCCCACGGCGACAGTGTCGGCGCCGGTCGCGGCCAGTTCACGTGCTCGGATGACGTTCACGCGCTCGTGATCGTCGTCGACGATTTCCTCCATCCACATCTGGGCACCACCGGCGCCACAGCAGAAGGATTGCTCGCCGGTGCGGGCGGGCTCGGCGTCCACGCCGCCAATGATCTCGCGAGGCGCCTTGGTCTCGCCACCGATGCGACCGAGGTAACACGGATCGTGGTAGGTGACCTCGCCGTCGTGCTTTGGTGCGGGGAGTTTTCCATCGCGCTGGAGGGTGGAAATCAGCTGACTGTGGTGCAGCACCTCGATGTCCTCGCCGCCGAACGCCTTGTACTCCTTGCCGAGCGTGTGGAAGCAATGTGGGCATGACGAGACGATTTTCTTGACACCGAGTTCCTCGAAGGTCGCGAGGTTGGTCTCCGCCAGCATCTGGAAGAGGTACTCGTTGCCGGCGCGTCGTGCGGGGTCACCGTTGCAGGTTTCCATCATCCCGAGGATGCCGACGTCCAGGCCGGCCTCCTTCATCACGGAAACCGTGTCACGGGCGACCTTCTTGTTGCGGTCGTCAAAGGACGCCGCGCAGCCTGCGAAGTAGATGTATTCGGCGGGCTCGGCCACCTTGACGTCGAGGCCTTCCGCCCAGTCGCCGCGCTCGTGGGCGGGGATGCCGTACGGGTTGCCCTCGTTCTCGATGTTCTCAATGGTGGACATCAGCGGAAGCACGACTTCCTCGACCGACTCGTTGAATTCCATCCGCTCCATCATCAGGTGNCGNCGNGCGTCGGTCAGCTTGGGGACGTGGTCGATGTAGATCGGGCACGCCTCNACGCACGCGTGGCAGGTNGTGCANGCGAANATGGCGTCTTCNCCNATGCGNGCGATNAGGTCTTCNTCNGGCGTGCCGCC
Source organism: Methanobacteriota archaeon (assembly GCA_002694585.1). Lineage (GTDB taxonomy): Archaea > Thermoplasmatota > Poseidoniia > Poseidoniales > Poseidoniaceae > MGIIa-L3. The sequence goes on along the minus strand of NZMM01000025.1, from coordinate 9,918 downwards.
CGAGAGCAGAATGGGCGCATGGTCGTTCGCGTAGTTGCGGATGTCGTGGATGATCTGCATTGGGTTCAGGGCCTTCCCTGAGGCGTAGGCCGGACATGCGTCCTGGCAGCGGGCACAAGAGGTGCAGGCCCATCCGTCGATGAGGCTCCGCCAGGTCAGGTCGGTGTAGTTGACCGCGCCAAAGGACTCGAGGTCAAGGTCGTCAAGCCCGACCGCCGTGCCGTCCTCGTTGGTCGCCATGGGGAGCATCGTGCCCATCGGTCGAAGGTCGTGGAAGAAGACGTTGGGCAGCGCCATGACGAGGTGCATGTGCTTCGAGACCGGGATGAGGAAGAGGAAGGTGGAAATCGCCACCATGTGGGCCCAATAGGCCAGGTTCACCACGCCCTGGGTCGGCGCCATGACGTCTTGCACCCAGATGCCGATGAACTCAGAGCCGGAGAGTTCCTCACCCGCTTCCACGATGTAGGACGTGAGGGTGATGGTCATGATGAGCAGCAGGATGACGTTGCCTTCCAGTTGGGACTTGCCCTTGAGCTTCTCAGGTGTAAAGGCCACACGGCGCGTCAGGGCCGCAGTGCAACCGAAGAAGGCCATCGTGTACCCGACTTCGACCATGCCGTTCCAAGCCCACTTCAGGCCAAGCGGCTCGAGCAGCCCGTCCGAGAAACGGTTGGCCGAGGCCAGATCGAACATGTCGGTAGAGAGCATCAGGAAGCCCCAGAACATCAGCACGTGCATCGTGCCGGCCACGGGGTCCGCGAGGACCTTCTTCTGGCCCAACCAGCCGGTCAGGACTTCCTTGAAGCGAAGACCCCACGAGTCAAAGCGGTCCTCAGGTGCGCCTTTGAGGACCAAACGGGTCGCCTTCTGGACCTGATAGATGAAAAATCCAGAGGCGGTTCCGAGCAGCGCAATGAGCAGCACCCAACCGGGCAAACCTGCGTACGTATCGGCCAAGGGGTGAACGAAATCGGACATGACGACCACCGAGGCGTGAACCTCGTTCCATACGGTGCGGGTGTGGCCCTTCAATGCACCGTCAATGACCACGCCGAAGGGAAACGGCTTGAAGCGGAGCCGCCCAGCCCGCAGCATGGACGAGGTCGTGGCCAGCGCGCCGGGCAAAGTCGTCCTGTTCGGTGAACACGCCGTGGTCTACGGCCATCCCGCAATCTCCGCCTCCATTTCGCAGCGGACCACGGTGAGCGTGCGAGCGTTGGACGAGCCAGGTCTTCACCTCAACCAGATGAAGGTCAACCATGCCCGCCATCCTCACTTGACGTCCTTGGTGCATCGCCTGTGGGACGACTCAGTCGCCAAGGGCGTGGATGTGAGCGTTCAGAGCGACGTCCCGCGAGGGGCGGGACTCGGTTCCTCCGCTGCCTTTGCCGTGGCTTCAGCCACGGCCCTCCGGGCCGCATCCGGTCGATGGGTCGATGCCGACACCGGAGCATGGCACGAGGGTTACCCCTCCGACGGCTCGGAGGTCGGACTGTTCGAAGGCGAGGCACGCGAATCTCTGCGGACGGACACGAGCGTTCGCGTCCACGGACAGGCCGCGGTTTCCGCCGAGGAGGCCTCCTTGCTCGGCCACGTCGGTGAGGCGCTCTCGCAAGAGGGTCGGGCAAGCCCGATGGACACCATGACCTCCGCCTACGGAGGACTGGTGATGCTGTCCAACCGTGTGGAAGACGAATCCACGTGGGTCATGAAGCGCACCATGCCGATGGGGGATGAGCAACGAACGTGGGACCTGCACCATCTTGGCAAATTCCACCTCGAGGACGGTTTGAGCCTCGTGGTTGGCCACACCGGCATCAACGCACCAACCACGCACATGGTCGCTGGCGTGGCCGCACGACGGGCCAGCGACCCGGGGATCGACGAGGCCATGCAGGCCATCGCCGGACTGGTGCATCGCGGCCTTGAGGCCCTGAAAACAGGCGATTCAGAGGCGTTGGGCCGAACGATGACCGAGAACCATCTCCTCTTGCGCCGCATCGGTGTGTCGCACCCGAAACTGGAAACNCTGGTCTCGGCGGCCTTGCCGACNGCACTCGGAGCGAAATTGACCGGCGCTGGCGGCGGCGGTTGCATGATCGCCTTGACTCGCGATGCCAAGGCCACAAGCGANGCCATTGAANTGGCTGGAGGGAGGACGTGGATCACCGCGCTGGGCACGCCGGGTGCACGTCTCGAAGCCTGCCCTGAGGGCGGGCTTGTTTCCGAGGACTGAATCAGTCCAGCGCCGCGATGGCGTCTTCGTGACGGGTCAACAGGTTGCGCANCTTGACCTTCATCGTCGGGGTCATCAGGCCGTTGTCCGTTGTCCACTCGTCATGGTCGAGGATGATGTCGCGGGGAATCTCGTAGCCCTTCCAATTGCTGTCACCCTTGGCGTGGGTGGCCACGCGGTTGAGCAGCCACTCGCCGACGGCGGGGTCAGCACACACCGCAGCGTCATCGTCGGAGGTCGCGATACCCGCAGTGTTGAGTTCCTTGCGCAGAGCCTCCATGTTGGGGTGCACGATGAGGAAGGTGTTGCGGCGGTTGCGGCCGTCNAGNGCGGCCTGTTCNATCACCGCGTCCAGCTTCAAGTTCTCCTCAAGCGGAGCAGGGGAGACGTACTTGCCGTTCTCCAACTTGAACTGGCTCTTCACGCGACCGGTGATGGTCAGGTAGCCGTCCTTGGACAGTTTNCCGAGGTCNCCGGTGCGGAAGGTACCGGGTTCCATGATGACCTTCNCGGTCTCCTCGGGCTTGTTCCAGTAGCCCTNCATGACGTTGGGGCCGGTCACGATGATCTCGCCCTCGTCGGGGCGGTCNGGATCNTCCCAGGCCGAGGTGTCGATGGTCACCTCGATGCCGTTGAGGACCTTGCCAACCGAGTTCAAGCGTGACTCGCCGTAGCCCATCCATCCGTTCGCGGACACCATCGGTGAGGTCTCGGAGAGGCCATAGCCTTCGAAGCAAGAGATGCCGACCATCTGGATGAACTTCGCCACGTCAGGCGAGAGNGCCGACGCACCGGAGATGGCGAAGCGCAGGTTGCCACCGAAGCGGTCGCGAACCTTGCCCCAAATGAGGCTGTCAAAGCGCTTGTCCCAGAAGGTGGTTGGCTCCACGGCATCGCAGACCACGCCGGCCTTGGCGATGCGCTTGGCGGCGTGCTTGCGGGCTTTGCCGGCGAGGAANCGCTTGACGCCGCTCGAATCGAGTTGTGCGTTCACGCGGTCGTAGAAACGGTTCCACACCCGCGGNACGGCGCACATGACGGCAGGCTTGATNTCGACCAGTTCGTCCGCGATGCGCGTCAGGTCGGAAATCAGGTTGACGTGGACGCCGCTTCGAATCATGTAGAACAAGTCAACGGTTGAGCCGAAGACGTGNGCCCACGGCAGGAAGGACGCCGACTTGTCACCGATGTANATNGGGAANACGCTCTGGACGCTGAGGATGTTGGACAANATGTTCCAGTTCGTCAGCATGACACCCTTNGGGTTGCCCGTGGTGCCGGAGGTGTAGATGAGGGTCGCAAGGGCCATCGGATCGTCGGCCACTTCGCCGAGTGCGTCAGCGGCACGGCCGGCCTGAACGAAGGCAGACCAGTTGACGACCTCGATGCCCTCGGGTGGCACCTCGTTGGCCTCATCTTCGCCCAAGAGAACGATGCCGTTGGCCGGCCACGCGGATGCGTCATCGGGCATGGCCTCGACGAGTTTGTCCAGCACGGCGGTGTTGGCGACCACGACCATGGAGGGTGTGGAATCGCCGAGGATGTAGGCCCATTCCTTCCCGCGTTGTTGCGTGTACATCGCGGTGTACAGCGCACCNACGGCGTTGGCTGCAAGGGCCGTTGCGGCCCATTCAACAGAGTTGTCGACNATCAGCGCGATGCGGTCGCCNGCGACGACGCCGCGCGACACCATGCCACTGGCCACGGCGTCGACAAGGTCGGCGAATTCGCCGTAGGTGANGTGGCTGCGAGGCATGCCTTCNGCAGGAACGTAGCCGAACAAAGGCTGGTCCGAAAAGCGCTCGACGCTCGTCTTCATCATCCGGTAGAGGGTCACAGGGTCGTCGCCTTCCGGCTTGTCCCATTGACGGCTGTCAGATTGTCGCTCCCACGCACGTTGGTGCTCGGCCATACTTTGCGCACACGGATATCGACCTTTCAATCCATCTCCTNTTCACGAAGGAGGACTTCGCGCACTTGGGCACGCCAGTCGGCTCCTCCGTTCCTGTTGGCGAGGGGAGAGGCAGGGCTCGGATGCCAGCATGCGTCAAGGCGCAGTCGCCGCCCAGATGGGCTGATGCCTGTACCGTCCGAAGCGCTCAGCGCCCGCTTAGCGCGGTCCGATGCATAGGCCCCAACCCCGACGACACGCGTGGCGCCGAGGACCTCAACGACCTCGCAAAGGTGCTTGTCNCATGCCTCAAACACGGGTGCCACAACGGCCGAAGGGAGTTTGTCAGGCGTCACGTTGGCGCCTCGTTCATTGAGCAGAAGCAAGGGGCAGTGGTTGACGAGGAAGACCTGCTCCATGGCGGATTGCGGTGAGCCATANANCTCGAANAGCAGGGACCAAATGCGTTGTCCACTGACCTCTTGACGTTCCTGAGACAGACCGATAATCGGCCGCTTCGGATGGGCCCCCTCTGGCGTTGGAAGCGGAAGGTCGGGCAGCGCAAGCTCCTCTCGAACGATGCCTGTGGCTCCGAANGGCACGCCGCTCTGGGCCATGCCCCACGGACCGGGATTCATGCCGAGCAGAAGCGTGGTGGCGCCGTGCCCGCCCCACGTGCGGATCCACGCCTCGTGCAAAGGCCACGCGTAGTCCAGCGTATTTGTGGCGTGTGCGACGCCACCTTGTCCAATCANGCTTGGAAGAAGAGCATCGCAACGGTTGGAAAGACGCCGTGCGGCCTCCAGCAAACCGTCCACGATGGTTTGGTCGGCCATGGGTCAAGCCTCCCTCGGACGAAGGATCTGGTGGACGTCGACCGTGTCAGGCATGCGCTGCCCTGCAGCCGNGAACCACGCTTCGACGTCGTCGATGAGCGGGGCTTCGCCGCTTTGCTTTCGCGCCCGCTTCGCGCGCTCGGTGACAAGCGCCCAGGCCGCCTTCGCGCCAACGCCGGGGATGGCTTCCAACACAGCAGGCGTCACAAGGTCAGGGTCCATGTCGAGTTCAATGCCGGTGATCGAGCGTTGACCGTGCGCGGTGACCATGACGTCCGTCGAGGCCTCCAACGTGGTCAGGTACGACGCGCCAATGAGGATGGGGTANGCNCCGATTTGCCGGCCGAACGAAACACCAGCACCGCCCCACATGGACCCGTCTCGGTGGTCAGGCGTGTCGTGTGCCGGCAAGCGTGTTCGGCCGCCGTGGGCTTCCCAGTGCACGTCACGAAGGACNCCACCAATGGGCATCATTTCGGCGAGCAGGGGCGCGTCAATCTCATCGCGGACGCNTCGCTTGAAGCCGGCAAAGGCATCTGAATCCACGTCTTGGAAGCCCTCGCCCTCGACCTGCCTGAGGTTGATCCTCCGCAGCCAATGGCCCTCGGAACGAAGACCGTGGAGCAGCTCCATGTTGAGGCCATAGGTGGCGTCAGTCTCGCCGTTCAGGCCGGCGATGAAGTTGAGGCCAGGGAGCAATTTCGGTAGGCCCCGCGCTCCGCGCTCGCGCCCGTAGCGGTTGATCAGNTTGACCGCGGCCTTGAGCTGAGCCGGGTCGCAGTTCAGCCAATTGGCTTCGTGAACGGCGGGGTCTGCGGATTCAACGCCGAAGGACAGCACGGCACCGTCGCTCAAGGTGGCCACGAGGGTCTTCGTGATCTCCTCCGCTTCCTCAAGGTGCTCNGCGATGATGCTCGGNTTGCCGTTGTCCGTGTGNAAGACGCCGAGCCGTTCGTCCTCGCGCAGCCCGTGGAGCAAGCGTGCAATTGGTTCGGGATTTGGACGTGGATATTCCATCTCCCCGACACCGTCTGCGAGGTAGGTGTAGGTGTCCGTCATCCCGCCAAGGCGCACGTGACGGACCCCGGCATCGAGCGCAAGGCGCACTTCTGCGATGACATCATCTGGCGTCCGCCAGACCGGCGTGCCCTTCTTTGGCTCGATGCAAAAGCGGCACCCGCGCTTGTACCGGACGCANCCCTGGTACACTTCCACCTCGTAGGTCAGCGGACCGGCCTGCTCGAGGTCCGGGTGCCGAAGGTCTGGGTGGTCCAGCACGGCCTTCGACGTGGCGCCAGCGTGCGCCCAGGCCGTCCACTGCTCGGCAGACCGCCGCTTGTGCTCCCACCGGCCGGAGCCGAGGAAATGATGCAGCGTGGCGTCGGCGTCCTGCAGCGCGAGGAAAAGCCCGCGGCGCAGCGGCGACCATCCCTGATGGCGCCAGCCGCGGATGGCCCAGCCGCCGAGCACAGCAGGCACCTCGGTCGGCAACATTCGAAGCAGCGCCTTGGTCTCAGGCAGGGAAATCGGTGTGGCGCGGAGGTATTTGCCAGGGACGACCGCNCCAGCAAGCAAGGCCAGACCAGCGCGGCCTTGGAGCATCGCGCGCTGCGCGTCCTCACCTTGGCGTCCGAGGGCGCGCCACGCGTCCACGGTCAGGTAGTCNTACGGCAAACCGTGGGCCTCGAGCACGCCGCAAAGGTAGCGCACGTGGAAGCCGATATAGGGCGGGACGCCAAAGGCGGCGGGCTCGTCCTCGTAGCCGTCCACCACAAGCCAGCGGGGTCCTCCGTCCTCCGCCATGGACCTGACCACGGCCCATGGGCCTCAAGCCTGCCGCCCTTTACCGTCAAGGCCAAGTGCAAACGGCGTGGCGGACGGTCTGGGGGGAGAGCATGGCGCGTCAACTCATCACCGTCGAAGGCGTGGACCGCTCCTTCGGCCCTGTCGACGTCCTCCGAGACGTCAACCTCGTCGTCAACCATGGCGAGCGCATTGGCATCGTCGGCCACAACGGCGCAGGGAAAACCACGCTGCTCAACACCATCTCGGACCAAAAGCAGGACGTCGGGGACGTCGACTTCGCCCCCGGGCTCCGCATCGCTTACCTGACCCAGATTCGGGACCTNGAAAGCGACCGGACCATCGAAGAGGAACTCTCCCGCAAGGGACGGCANTTCCAGGAATTGGAGGAAGAGATCGCCGCCATCGAGGCGCAGATGGTTGATCCTGCTTTCTACGAAAGCGACTGGGAACCGGTCATGGAGCGCTACACCGAGCTCCAGCAAATGCTTGCCCAGTCTGGAGGCGGCAACGTGGCGGGCATCGCCAAGGGNATCCTCACCCGGCTCGGACTGGACCAGCACCCCATGGACATGCAGGTCTCCTCTTTGTCCGGTGGCGAGAAGGCCAAACTTGCCCTTGCTCGGCAGCTCGTGGGTCTTGCCGGCGTGGACGTCATTTTCCTTGACGAGCCGACNAACCACCTCGANATTCAGACCACGGAATGGTTGGAAGATTTCCTTCGGGACTTCGACGGCGCCCAACTCATCGTCAGCCACGACCGTTACTTCCTCGACCAAGTCTGCAACCGCATCGTCGAGATTCAGGACCTCCATGCTTGGCCATACAACGGAAATTTCTCCCGCTACATCCGGCAAAAGAACGCCTTCGAAGCCTCTTTGGCCGACCGCATCGCGACCACGGAGAAGAAGATCAAGTCGACCATGGGCGCCATGGCGCAAATGAAGCGGGCGAACAAGTACGACAAGTCGATCTCCGCGAAGCACAAGATGATCGAGCGGCTCCAGCAGGAACTCAAGGCCCTCAAAGCCCGTGTGCCGAAAAAGCGCAAGCCCCTCCGCCTCCGTTTCGATGCCATCGACAAGGCGAGCAAGGACATGGTGGACCTGAAGAAGGCCACCAAGCGCTTCGACGGACTGGACCGCGCCATCCTCGACGCACAAGACCTCGAGATTCGGAAGGGCGACCGCATCGGCATCGTCGGCGGAAACGGGCAGGGCAAGACGACCTTGCTGAAACTCATCGTGGGCGACGAGAAGTTGACCTCCGGCAGCATCGAGGTCAGCCCCGGCGTGGTCATCGGTTACTTCCACCAGGACCATGCAACCCTCGATTTCGACCTNAATCCGGTCGAGCAGATCGAGGCGTTGCGCCCCGACCTGCAATACGGTGACATCCGTGGCGCGCTGGGCCGCTTCCAGTTCACCAGCGACAAGGTCAAGACGCCGCTCAAGGCCCTCTCCGGGGGCGAGCGCGCCCGCGTTGCCCTGCTCAAGTTGCTGCTTGAAGACAACAACCTGCTGCTGATGGACGAGCCAACCAACCACCTCGACATGGAGTCCAAGGACACCTTGGAAGAGGCCTTGCAAGCCTANGAAGGGTCGCTGGTGACCGTCAGCCACGACCGATGGTTCCTCGACCAAGTCGTCAACAGAATNTGGGAAGTCAACGAAGGNAAGGTCACNGTGTACTACGGCAACTACACCGATTATGTTCGCGCCAAGAAAGGCCTGCCACCGCTCACCGAAGAAGAGCGGGAAGCCATGGCCAGCGATGACCCTGAACAGGACGACTGAGCACGCAAACCGTTCTCGACTCGCCGGCAGGACCGTAGCTTTGTTCACAGCAACGGCTTGAACATGGACGCGATTTCCGCGTTGGCCGACCGGACGGATTTGGTCGCGTCAGCGGCCATGAAGCCGTGGCCCTCGGTCGTGAATTCCCTGTACAAGGTTTTGACACCGGCCTCCGCAAGTCGGTCTGCGTAGGCCTTGCCCTCGTCTCGCATCAAATCAAAACCCGCCGTGATGACGACGGCCGGCGGCAGCCCCGACAAATCGGTGGCAAACAGGGGGGAAACGTACGGGTCCTTTTCGAGCGGACGACCCTGAAGATAGTTGGATCTCGCCCACTCAAGCTGCGTTTTGGTGAGGACGTGCCCTTCACCGAGTTCTTCCATGGACGGATGAGAGAGGGTGTAGTCGATCATCGGGTACACCATCATCTGAGCCTTCGGTAGCCATGTTCCACCGTCGCGACGCCTGAGGCACACCACCGCGGTCAGGTTTCCCCCTGCGCTGTCCCCCGCCACCGAGATTCGGTTTGGGTCGATTTGCAGGTCTTCGGCGTTGGTTCGGACCCATTCGAGGGCCGCGTCAGCATCGTTGAGTGGGGTGGGGTACGGGTGCTCGGGCGCAAGGCGATAGCCCACGGCGTACACCTTTGCATTGAGCTCCCGAGCGAGGTACTCGCACGTGCTTCGACAGGCCCATATGCCAAAGGCGCAATACACGCCGGCATGGAAGTACACGACGGCGGGCCCGCCGGGTTGGTAGGTCTTGTGAGTGAATTCAGCGACGGTGATTGATCCACCCTCAACCTCAACGGTCCGGTCCTGTCGTCGAACGCCCCGGAGTGGAGGTTTTTCGAAGGGCTTCATCTGTTTCTTCCAAATCTCCCGCAACTCAGGAACAGTCTTGCTCTCATCGAGGCCAAAAATCCCCTGCTTGATGGCGGTGACCGCGATGAACTGGCCGGCGGGATCGAAGACCCGGCCACCCGAGGCGGTCATCTGAGGCCGCCCAGACATTCGAATCAGCCAACGGTCGGGCAGCGAAACGATGAGGCGCGTCATCAAGCGGGTGAAAGCGTTGAGCATTGGAGGTACACTCACCATCCAACCTAAAGACACTTCCAAGCATGTTCTATGCTTTCCTGAAACCTGCTGTTTACAGGTCAAACCTTGGCGGCCGAAGTGTCGATTCGGCATGTGTTGCGGTTGAGGAGCCCGTTGAAGGGGCAGTACCCGAAGGCGGACGTGAAGACGCCCCACAGGCCAATCACGAGGAAGACGAGTTCGATTTGAACAGAGGCCACGAAATCAATCACGACCACAGAAGAACCGAAGACAGCACGCATAGCGCGCTCCC
>NZMM01000024.1 GCA_002694585.1 Methanobacteriota archaeon | reverse complement strand
CTCGGCGTGAACATCGTTGGCCACGTAACGGACTTGCACGTCAATCCAACCGCTGCGGTCCACTGTGAAATTCAATGGCATGAGCACACGCGAACCGCTCAGGTTGCCCGCAGGAAGGGTGAGGTTGACGTTCGCAAGCAGGGTTGAACCTTGCACGTCGCGAATCTCAATACGTCCTTCGGCCGCGCTCATGCCGTGGTTCTCAACCATCAACTCGAGCGTGGCGTTCAGGCCTTGCGTGACGTTGGCCACGGTTCGCACGTCCACCAAACGAACGTCGTGGAACAGGTCAGCATAAGGCGCCATTTTTGGATCGCCCACCACGACCCCCATCCAGCCGATTTGGGTGTTGGCCATCGCGTGTGCTTCGGCCATGGAGTATCCCGTTGCATACGCGTCAAGCAACACCGAGGGTGAACCGACCGCGGTCAGGTAAGGCTCGTAGACGTAGCCTTTGACGCTGGACACGCCGTCCTCGAGCAGATCGGCCACCAAAGATTGGCCGTAGCCGGTGCCCCAGGTGAACGAACGACCGCCGGTGGAGACCGCCGTCTCCGCAATGCTGCCGTTGACCCAGTCGTGTGAAGGGCGAATGGCTCGAAGCAGCACGTCATCGACGTGCAGTGCACCGTCCACTGACGTGGACACGACGTCGAGGGTGACCGTCACCCGAAGTTGCACGGCACGAACGTCCGGGCGGAAGCGGGTCACGTCGCTTTCCCACGACGTCGTCGTCGTCCGTGGTGAGGAAGCGTTGGTGGACACCACCGCACCCTGCGCGTCCAAGCCTTCCACNGTGACNTGGAAGGAGCCGTGCGCGGTGCCGGAGCGACGNCCATGCGCCAAAGCCAACCACGCGTGGTCGTCCAGTTCCTCCGGGACATCGAAGGTTTGGCTGATGCTCGCGGCCTGCGCACCGGCCACGGACAACGGTTGACACGTGCCGAGCACGGCGCGGTTGAGGGCGGTGATCTCCCAGTCCTCCAGCGCCGAGGACCACACGGCCACTTCATCGATCATCCCTTCGAAATACGTGCTTCCTGCGCGGTTGACGCCCATGCGATAGCGCTCAATCTCGTTCACCGCGCCTGCCGGCTGCTGATGGGTGTTGACGAGCACGCCATCGAAGTACTGGCGCACGTCGCCAGCATCGAACACCGTGACGAGGTGCATCCACCGTTGTGCCTCAATCGCTCCAAAGGCGTGGGTCTGGTTGTTGTGCAGGCGCCACTCGCCGCTGAACGCCGCGTGCTGGAAGGAAGCGTTGGCTCCTGCATTATCGGACACCGCAAACACCGTGGCGTAATTTGGCAGGGAGGTGGAGTTGGCCCAGACCCATTGGCTGACCGTGAAGTTCCCGTTCCAATCGTCGACGTCAACGTCGAGGTAGTCGTCCACGCCATCAAACCAGAGGCACCCGCCGTCCACGCAGGAGCGCCAATTGGAGGCGTCCATCCCAGTGGCGGTCAAATCCGCGTCGCCCACGCTGTCGGACACCGTGCTCCCTGANCCGTCCTCGAAGGNCCAGTGGTGTTCCAAGGACGCGNCTGAAGGCATCCAAGCGTCGTCCACGACNAAGGCGCTCGTTGGAACGGGGGTCTTGCTCAGGTTGGACGTGGACCANGCGAGCTTCAGCCCGTGTGGGCCTCCACCCTGGTAGAACTCAACGCGCAAGTCGTGAAGTCCTTGATCGAGGTCCACCCAGCCCGTGCGCTCCACCATGCCGTGCATGCCGTGGTTCGTCACCACGCTCTGACCGTCGATCCACAATTCCGTGCCGTCGTCGCTGGTCAGGTGGAAGGTCCAGTTGTCGGCCCATGGCACGTCGACAAGGCCTGAGAAACGNGCCCCCCAGTTGTGCTTGAAGCGGTCGTCCAAGCCGGGGTAGGGCTGTCCAGAGGAGCCGTAATCGAGGTCGGCTTCCACACGTGCATGATCTGGCTCACGGTCGATGAGGACAGGCATNGCACCGGTNGGAATNGTCACGCCGCCCTCGTTGTCGAAAAATTCCCCGTGCAAGCCAGGCGTCCCGTCCCCGGAGAACTGGCTGCAGTTGGCCGCGACNTCGAGGGCCATGGCCCCCGAACCGCCGCGNTTCACGTCGCTCCACGTCCATGCAAAGGTCTCGCCTGCCGCAGGCGAGCNTGCGCTGGCCTCCCAGAACTTCCGACCGCTGGTCGTGGCCGCATCGGCGGTCTCGAAGCCCTGGTTCGGGAGGAAGTTCTCGCTCCACGAGCCGTCGTTGCTGCCCCATGAGGCGTAACCCATCACGTTGGACACGTTCGTCAAGAACGTGGACGTCTCGTCAAAAATGACGTCGATGCCATGCGATTGGTTGAGGGTGGCGTTGGCCACGTAGAGGTCGTCGTTCCAGAACTTGTAGCCCGAGCCGTTCCGGTTGGTGGCCAGATCCAGCACGTGCGTGCCACGCTCACCGAGGCTACCGTTGGCCTTCTCGATGAGGCCAAGCGCCGTTTCAACGGTGTAGCCCGTCAGCCGTGTCACCAAGAAAAAGCCTTGCTCGTCGCGGCTGAAGCGCTCCATCGGGCCACCGGCGAGCGGCCCGTAGCTGTGGGTGTCCCACCAATCTTGGCCGATGCTGGAATTGTAGGTGCCGCCAACAAGGGACAGCTCTTGGTCGAAGCTGGCCTTGTGGTTCCCACCCGAGACGCGCAGTGGAATGCCTTTGGTGGTGACCAGGTAATTCAGCGATGAGGAGGTGTTGCGCTCCAGCAGCATGGTGCGGAAGGGGTCCTCAAAATGGGTCTGGAAGGCTTCGCGGTTGATGGTTTCCGAGGTTGGGACGTCGCTTCCGTTGAAGATGAACACGCGGTCTTCGCTGATGTTCCTCGCGGACACAAAGGCCCACCCAATTGTTCGACTGGCTTCTGAATTGTTGTTGATGAGGACGCCCACGTCGCTGTAATCCAACACGGTGAGCAGGTCAAACTCCCCGGGGACGGCGACATCAACCCACGGCGTCTGATTCCACACGTCAGAAGCGGTGTTGGCCTCAAAGCCTGCAAACAGACCCTGCAGGCTCGAAGGGGTGGTTGGCTCGTCGCCGGTGATTCCAACGAGCAGTGAAGGCGGACACAAAGGCACCAGGAACAAGGTCAGCACGGCGAAGACAACCAAGCCTCGCCGCATGNTGGTTGACCTTCCCTCGGCGGTTTAGGCGTGTCGGGGTGCCGAGCCCGCTCACATCCGGACCTTCTTGCCGGTGATGGTCCGCCAAATGCGTTGCAGCGGGTCGTAGTACCGGTCGACGACGCGNTCCTTGAGCTGGATGATGGCGTCGTCGGTGATCTGGATGCCGGCTGGACAAACTTCCGTGCAGCACCGGGTGATGTTGCAGTACTCCACACCGAATTCCTTGCGGATTTCCGGGATGCGGTCCTCAAGGTCCAGCGGGTGCATCTCGTACTGTGCGAGGCGNACCAAGTTTCGCGGGCCTGCAAAGGCATCGAATTCCTGATGATCGCGCAGGACGTGGCAGGNGTTCACGCACAGGAAACATTCGATGCACTCACGGAAGTGCTGCACGCGGTGCGCTTCGGTTTGGTTGAACTTCCAGTTTGGCTCCTCTGGCCCACGGATGGGCGCGATGCGCTGAGCCACCTCGTAATTCCACGAGACGTCGGTGACGAGGTCCTTGATGTGGGGGAAGGCCTTCATCGGACGAATCTCGATGGGCTGGCCNTTCGGGGTCTCTTCGACGACGTCGGACATGCGGGTCATGCACATGAGGCGAGGCCGTCCGTTGATTTCGGCGGAACAGGAACCGCACTTGCCGGCCTTGCAGTTCCAGCGCACGGCCAGTTCGGGCTCTTGCTCGTACTGGATGCGGTGGACGCAATCGAGGACNACCATGCCCTCGTCGAGTTCGATTTCGTACTCCTGCATCTCGGCGCNCTCGCCGATGCCNCGGGTCACGCGGAAGGCTTGTTTTCGACCTTTNAGGGACATTCACTTCCCACCTCCTTGTTGTTCTGCACGCTCTTTGATCATCGCCTTGACCTCGTCGAGGGCNACTTGGAGGTCCTGACGGATGGGTTCAACGCGCTCTTGCCGGATCTTGATNTCGCCATCTTCCATCCAGACGATGTTGAGGTGCTGACCCCAGTGGTCCTCGTCGGGCACGGGGAAGTCATCACGCGTGTGACCACCGCGGCTTTCTTCGCGGGTGAGGGCCGCAAGGGCGGCCACCGTCGAGATGTCGGCCATGTTGATCAGGTCAAGCGCCTGATGCCATCCCGAGTTGTAGCGGCGATCGGTGCCCGGGAAACACGCTTCAGCGCGGGCTCGGAAGGCCTTGAGGTCCTCGAGGGCCTCCTCGAGTTCATCCTTGGTGCGGATGATGCCAACCTTGGCTTGCATCATGTCACGCATCTCGTCGTAGATCAGTCCTGGATTCTCGCCCTCACCGCGCTCAAGGGGTTCAAGCATGGTTGCGATGGCGGCCTTCACTTGATCTTCATCGATGGGCGGAGGGGCAAGGTTGCGTGCACGGTGGGCGGCGTGCTCGCCGGCTCGCTTGCCGAACACGATGAGGTCCGACAGGGAGTTGCCGCCGAGGCGGTTTGCCCCGTGCAGGCCTGAGGCCACCTCGCCGCAGGCGTACAANCCGGGAACGGTGGATTCCTGCGTGAGGGGGTCGACACGGACGCCGCCCATGACGTAGTGNGCCGTGGGTCCGACTTCCATCATCTCCTCGCTGATGTCCACACCGGCCAATTCCATGAACTGGTGGTACATCGAAGGGAGCTTCTTCTGGATGGCTTCCTTGCCGCGGTGAGAAATGTCGAGGAAGGCCCCGCCGTGCGGTGANCCGCGTCCNGCCTTGACCTCGGCGTTGATCGCCTTGGCGACCACGTCNCGGGTCAGCAGTTCTGGCGGACGGCGCACGGTGGCGATCTTGCCGCTGACGACCTCCTCCACCCACGCNTCGGCTTCCGCTTCGGTCTCAGCGTGATCGCCACGGAACATCTCCGGCACGTAGTCGAACATGAAGCGGTCCATCTCGCTGTTGAAGAGACGGCCACCTTCGCCGCGAACGCCCTCGGTCACAAGGATGCCGCGCACGCTGGGCGGCCAGACCATGCCNGTCGGGTGGAATTGAACGAATTCCATGTCACGCAGTTCAGCGCCCGCCCAGAGGGCCAAGGCATGGCCGTCGCCGGTGTATTCCCATGAACCGGAGCAGACCGTCCAACACCGGGTGATGCCACCGGTAGCCAGCACGACGGACTTGGCCGAGAAGGCCTTGAAGTCGCCCTTGACGCGGCCGTAGGCCACACAACCGGTGACGCGATCGCCTTCTTTGAGCAGGTGGCGCACGGTGTATTCCGTGAACATGTCAATNCCTTCGTGGATGCCNCGTTCCTGCAGGGTTCGGATGATCTCCAAACCGGTGGAATCACCGACGTGGGCGAGGCGGGGGAAGGTGTGGCCTCCGAAGTTTCGCTGGTTGATGACCTGCGAGGGCGTGCGGTCGAAGACCGCGCCCCACTGCTCGAGCTCCCGCACGCGGTCNGGCGCCTCCTTGGCATGGAGTTCAGCCATCCGCCAGTCGGCGAGGTACTTGCTGCCCTTCATCGTGTCATGGAAGTGNACCTTCCAGCCGTCGCGGTCGTCGGCGTTNGCGAGGGCCGCGGCGCAGCCGCCTTCGGCCATGACGGTGTGCGCCTTGCCGAGCAGCGACTTGGTGATGATCGCGGTCTTCGCGCCCTGGCGAGCGGATTCGATGGCCGCGCGAAGACCGGCGCCGCCGGCGCCGATGACGATGACATCGTATTCGTGCTCGTCGTATCCCACGCTGGCCACGTCAGACACCTCCCAACAGGACAATGCTGCTTTCCGGGATGGTCCCATTGGCGACGGACATCACGAAGAGGTCACCGATGAAGACGAAGCCAAGGCTGGTCCAGAACCAGAAGCCGTGGCTGCGGTTGATCCACGGCTTGGTCACGAAACTGTGCAAGCGACCGCGGAAGCCGGCCACGCCGCCGTCCCAGCGGTCGAGCATGCCACCCACCAGGTGCCGGAAGGCGTGGCAGGAGGTGACGTACATCGTCAGAAGGAAGGATTCAGTGGCGAGCACGATGGTGCCGACGTCGAGGATGAAGGACTCGGTGATGCGCATCGAGTGAACAACGTCCCACCACTTGAACAGCAGGATGGCGAGGGCTGCGTAGAGGAAATAGCGGTGCAGGTTGTTGAAGATGAACAGGCGCTTTTCGCCCGCGTAGCCGATCTTCTTGTTGATGTCNGGCTCGTCCACCCANCAGGCCACGGGGCTGGCGAAGAAGGANCGGTAGTANACGCGGCGCATGTANTANCANGTGCCACGGAAGCCGAAGGGCAACCANAGGATGAGGATGGCCGAGTTCAGCCAGCCGGGGTAGTCGGTCAAGCCCGAGTAGTACAGCACGTCAGGCGAGAAAATCGGGGAGACGACACGGTGGTCGCCGTAGTGGATGTCGCCATCCATGATGAAGAGGCGCCAAACGGTGTACACCATGAGCAAAATCAGAGCGAAGGCCATCGCCAGAGGTGAGGCCCACCACACATCTTTTCGGTCGGTTCGGCCGAGGCCGTTGATGACGGGGAGACGAATGCCCTCACCGATGTTAACACCTCCCGCATGCGGGATGCTTAGNGGTGGGCGCGTGGGTCTTTGAGACCTGCGCCTNAGCCGACCTCTCGGGACGCTCTNAATGTGAGATTGCGAGGATGCTTCTTCTCACGCAAGGGTCGACCAATCCACGGTCGCCTCGGCAGCATGGATTTCGTCAACGTCCATCTGCGCAAGTTGGAGTTGCCCGCTCAGTTCGTCGTTGACGGCGTGCCAGTATGAGTAGGCCTCAATCACCCACATGCCGGATTCGCGCGTCCCATTACCGGAGTTCTTCACGCCGCCGAAGGGCAGGTGCGCTTCTGCACCGGTNGTGGAGTTGTTGATGCCCGTCATGCCGGCCTTGATGCCCGTCTTGAAGCGGTAGGCNTCGAGGCGGTCGTTGGTGTAACAGGCGCTGGACAAGCCGAAAGGCGAGGCGTTGGCCAANTGGAGGGCATGATCGAAATCACGGGCCTTGACCACGGTCACNACCGGCCCGAAGATTTCGTTCATGAAGCACTCCATGTCCTCGGTCACGTCGGCATAGACGTGCGGCCACATGAAGACACCAGCGTCAGCGTTGTCGACGAAACCCGAGGGNGCGTTGGTGGCGGTGATGCGCCCTTCGCCCCANAGCTTGGTGGCGCCGTCNCGCTCGGCCATGGTGAGGTCGTTGAGGAAATCCTTGGCGTACACTTCGGACAGCATCGGTCCGTACAGCACGCCTTCGTGGTGGAGGGAATCACCGATGCGGGTTTCGCGAACCTTGGCCATGAAGCGCTCCATGAATTCGTCATGGATGTCCTCGTGGAGGATGAGGTTCCCAAGGCTGGTGCAGCGCTGTCCAGCGGTACCAAAGGCCGCCCAGTAGGCGCCTTCGACGGCGTTCGCAAGGTCAGCGCTGGGCATGACCACGAGGGGGTTCTTGCCGCCAAGTTCGAGCGAGCAGCTGACCAAGTTTCGGCCGCAGACTTCGCCGATCATCTTGCCCACGCCGGTCGAGCCGGTGAAGGAGACCTTGTTGACGCGGCCTTCATCGACGGCGTCGATGAGGTGCTGGCCGGCNCCGGAGCCGGTGCCGTGCACGAGGTTCACGACGCCGTCGGGCAGCCCGGCTTGGTGCATGATGCGGGCCAGGGCAAAGGAGAGGAGCGGGGCGTCCTTGGGCGACTTCCAGACCACGGTGTTGCCGCAGATGAGCGCCGGGATGATCTTCCAGAAGGGCACCGCNGCCGGGAAGTTGGACGCGTTGATGATGGCGCACACGCCGAGCGGGCGGCGGTAGGTGGAGAGTTCCTTGTTGGGCAACTCGCTGTGCACGGTCTGGCCGTAGAGGCGGCGTCCTTCGGCTTGGAAGAACAGGCAGGTGTCGATGGCTTCCTGCACTTCGCCACCGGATTCCTTCAGGGTCTTGCCGATCTCACGGGTCTCGAGGCGAACGATGTCGTCCTTGAGGTCGAGCAGGAGGCGGGCCATGTTGCCAATGATCTGGCCGCGGGTTGGNGCCGGAGTGGAGGACCAACCGGGCAGCGCAGCGTGCGCGGCGTCAAGCGCCGCATGCACGTCGTCCTTGGTGGAGCGAGGGAAGTTCCCGAGCAGGTCGTCCTTGTTCGCAGGGTTGCGGGACTCAAACCGACCGCCGTCGCTGGCTTCGGTCAGTTGNCCGTTGATGATGTTCCANCCNTTNACGGCGGGAAGGCCNTGGGGGTTNTCAGCGTCNAGGAGGTCNAGTCCGGTCTCAAGGAGGCGCGCCATGAGNNGGCGAGCGGAGGTTGGCCCTTCAATCCTGCTCACCCCACCCGAACCCAAGCCATACCCGAGGTTAAAGGAGGTCAGCCGCAGAACAGCGGTGTAGCGGGTTCCCCGCAGGTGATGGAATGAGCGACGAAGACGGTGTTTCTCTGCGGGTCTCCAAGGCGGTTCCCTCCGACGTGGGTCACGGTCGCGCCCGCATNTCGGGCGAGCACGGCCTCGACCTGAAGCCCGGTGACGTGGTCGAAATCAAGGGCGAACAGCGGACCACGGCCGCCATCTACTGGCGCAGCCGCCCTGAAGACGCCAAACTCGACATCATCCGCGTGGACGGCATCATCCGCAAGAATGCAGGCGTGTCTTTGGGGGACCGCGTGACGGTGCGCAAGGTCGACCCCAAGGACTGCAAGAAGCTCGTGCTCTCCCCGGTGATGCCCAACAAGCAGAAGGTCAAGTTTGGACCAGGCATCGAAGGCTTCGCNCGCCGCGGGCTCCACAAGCGTCCGGTCATGGCCGGCGACCGGATCTTCATCCCCGGCATGACGCTCTTCAGCGAAACGCTGCCGTTCGCGGTCCTCCAGACCACGCCAAAGGGCATCGTGCGCGTCACGAACGACACCGAAATCGTGCTCAAAGACGAAGCCGTCGATGAAGACGAAGTCGGTCAAACCGAGGGCATCACCTACGAGGACATTGGCGGCATCGGCCAGCAACTGCAGAAGATCCGTGAGATGATCGAGTTGCCCCTCAAGCACCCCGAACTCTTCCGACGCCTTGGCATCGACCCACCCAAGGGCGTGCTGTTGCACGGCCCCCCCGGCACCGGGAAGACGATGATTGCGAAAGCGGTGGCCACCGAGGTCAACGCCCACTTCAAGTCCATCAATGGACCTGAAATCATCTCGAANTACTACGGNGAATCGGAAAAGCAGCTCCGCGAAATNTTCGACGAGGCAAGCGAGAACGCGCCTGCCATCGTGTTCATCGATGAAATCGATTCGATTTGTCCGAAGCGCGAGGACGTCTCGGGTGAAGTCGAGCGCCGTGTTGTGGCGCAGATGCTGACCCTGATGGACGGCATGCAGGGCCGAGAAAACGTCGTCGTCATCGGCGCCACCAACCGTCAGGACGCCCTCGACCCCGCCCTGCGCAGGCCCGGTCGTTTCGACCGCGAAATCGAGATTGGCGTGCCCGACCGNGAGGGCCGCCGAGAAATCATGGAAATCCACACCCGACAGATGCCCATCTCGGACGACTTCGACATGGCNTGGGTCATGGACAACACGTACGGTTTCGTCGGCGCTGACCTCGGCGCTCTTGTGCGTGAGGCCGCGATGAAGGCCCTGCGCCGCTACCTCCCAGAGATTGACCTTGAGGCGGAAACCATCCCTCCCGAAGTGCTCGAGAAGATGGAGGTCAACATGGAGGACTTCAAGGAAGCCATCCGTGACGTCGAACCCTCTGCGCTTCGCGAAATTTACGTCGAAATTCCAGAAGTCAGCTGGAACGAAGTTGGCGGTTTGGACGAGGTCAAGGACCGGCTCAAGGAGAGCGTTGAGTGGCCCCTAACCCAACCTGAGGTCTTCGAGCACTTTGGCATCAAGCCGCCCCGAGGCATCGTCCTCTTCGGCGCCCCTGGCACCGGAAAGACCCTGCTCGCAAAGGCCATCGCCAACGAGGCCCAAGCGAACTTCATCAGCATCAAGGGCCCTGAACTCATCTCGAAGTGGGTGGGTGAATCGGAGCGAGCGATTCGCGAGGTGTTCAAGAAAGCCAAGCAGTCGGCGCCCTCGATCGTGTTCCTCGACGAATTCGAGTCCATCGCCAGCATGCGCGCATCCAACTCAGCGACCGGAGGTTCCGACGTCGCCAACCGCGTCGTGAACCAGTTGCTGGCCAGCATGGACGGCGTTGAATCCCTGGACGGCGTCATCGTCGTGGCGGCCACAAACCGACCCGAGATGATCGACCCGGCCCTGCTTCGCAGCGGCCGCTTTGAGCGCGTTCTTCACGTGCCGCCGCCCGACTCGCCCTCGCGTGAAGCCATCATGGGCATCCACACGGAAGGCATGCCGTTGTCCACCTTCTCGATGAAGGACGTGCTCGGCAAGATGGAGGGCTTCACCGGAGCGGACATCGAAGCCGTGTGCCGCGAGGCGGCCCTGATTGCNATGCGNGCCGGNAANAAGAAGGTCACNAANACGCACTTTGAGGAAGCCATCGGACGCGTGCGCCCCACGGTCACCCCGGAGATGCTGGAGTACTACGACAAGATGGAGCGCAACNTGACCTCAGGATTGAGCGGCATCAAGCGCAACGCCAAGGATTTCGGATTCGGCATGGAGTCTGCTTGAGGGAGCACGATGGCGAGTTTCTCCTCCGAGATCATCGGCCGCGACGTCGTCGATGTGGAGGGAGCGATGTTCGGCGTGGTCACCGACCTTCGCCTNGCCCCGACCACCGGCACCATCACCCACGTGCTGGTGCAGCACGCGCCTGAAATCGACCCNGAACGCTTGCCATGGAGCACGCGAAACGGTTTGGTCGAGGTCCCGGCGGAAGAGGTTGAGCGCATCGCGAACCTCGTCCATCTGCGCCGCTGAGCGGTGATGCACGAGCCCACACGGGCGGGCAACCTTCTAAACGTGCATGAAGGCGTCTTTGTCTGAACATTGTTCTAGAGGAGAGGCGCATGGAGGCTTCAGCAAAGGTCAGGAGGTTGGCGCTCCAGATCGCATTCTGGACCGTGCTCGCCACCTTGCTGCTCAGCGTGCTGTTGACCTTCGTCAACATCGCCAACGTCAACCAGTTGTCCGCCTACGACGACGACTGGAACGATTTGTCCTCCTTCCGAGAAGACCTGGAAGCGATGGGGGTGGAAACACGTTCGCTGGTCAGCAGCCCCCTCCTCTTGGCCGACATCGACGANCCTCGGAACACCACCTACATCGTCGCAGGCGTGGAGCGTGACACNCTTTCTCTGCCCCAGTTTGACCCNGACGGTTTGATTCGNTTCGCCACNGANGACGGATACTCNCCNTCCGAGATCGAGGCCATCGTGAAGTTCGCCGAAGACGGTGGCACGGTCATCGTGATGGAAGACTTTGGCTACGCCGGAAACATCGCCGACCCCTTCGGTCTGAAGTACGGCGGATGGCAGTTGTACGACACGGTGTACGCCACCGAACTGGATTTCAACTACATCTGGATGTGCGTGCAGGAAAGCCCCTGCGGCATGAACGGCACCGAACTGGACCTGTCCACCGTGGACACCCACCCCCGCTGGGGCGAGGATGCGGAGACCGTTACGCACCCCTGTGCTTTGATNGACGGCGAAGTGATGAGCCAGGAAGACGCGGGCTTGTGTGCACACCACTGGGTCCAGACCGCNCCCGGTCAGGGCGTCGTGGAGTTCAACGCGTCCTACCGCGTGTTGCTGAACAACGCCACCGGCATCGAAGTGTTGCCCGAGGTGCGAGGGGCCTTCAACGAGGTCAACATCCTCGCCAAAACGAGCAACGAAGCCACCGTTGACGTGAACGGAGACGGCGAAATTTGGGTGGGCAATGAAGTCACCGCGGAGACGCCCGACCTTTGGGGACAGTTCAACCTCAGCGTCGAAGCCTGCGCGGACCGAAGTTGTGACCCAGACGAAGGCGGTCGCATCCTCTTCTATGCAGATGGAAGCATGCTGATCAACGCCCTGTACGACTACAAGGGCTTCAACGACGGCGATTACGGCGCGGTGGAGCAGGCNGTCCCAGCGAACGACAACCGCAGGCTCATCCTCGACGTGATCGCCGAGTCGCTGGCCGACACCTCGGCCGANCCCACCGGCATGGCCTCANCGAACGCTCAGGTGATNTTCGACGAAAGCCGGCACGCCCAGAACGCCGTCCTGACGGAGAGNTACAACACCGTGTACTTCCTCTTGGTCTACTTCACCGGCGAAGGCCTCGCCATGGCCATTCTCTTCATTGGACTCTTCCTGACCTTCGAAATGGTGCTGCTGCGAAAGCGCGACCCGCAAGGATGGCGTCACGTCTTCAGCATCATCTACTACGGATTCGGTGACGCTGAACGCTACGGCTACTACGCCGAGACGGAGAAAATTCGGCAGGTCTTCCTCTCCAAGGTCCGCAACCAAAGCGGCCTAACGCGCGAAGAATTCGATGATTTGCAGGTTCAGGAACTGGTTCAACTCATCAACGACGACGTGTTGTCCACCTTTGCGGTGAAGCCGTCAAAGTACAACTTNGAGCAAACCGTNGCTCTTGTGAAGCGCATCAAAGCATGGGGGCGTGGTTGACCATGTGGACNCGCAAGGCCGCCTTCACGCTCGTGGCCGGGCTGTCCCTCATCCTCATCGGGATGATGATCTCCAATTTCCAGATGATGATCCTCGGGTTCACCTTCATCGCCTTCATCACGGTCAACTCCTGGATGTCTGGCCACGGTGACATCGAGGTCCAGCGCACGCTCTCAGCGGACAACCTGTACAAGGGCGATGACCTCTACGTGGAACTGCTCGTCATCAACCGCTCACTGCGCCGCACGCAAACCCTCGAGGTCTTCGACAACGTCCCGCACGAAATGAAACTTCGAAGCGGACTGAACCAAATGCGCCTTGACCTCAAGCCGGGCGAATCGGCCCGCATCCGCTACGTGTTGCGCTGCCCGCTCCGAGGCCACTACACCATCGGACCCGTTTCCCTGCGCCATCGAAACACGTTCAACCTCGGCGTCGAAGAGATGAGGGTCGACCACCACTCCGACGTCATCGTCTTCCCGCAGGTCAAAGACGTCGAGGAAGCCTTCCTTCGAAGCCGAACGCCAAAGATGTACACCGGCGCGACCACGCTCCGCACCCCCGGCCAAGGGTCAGAATTCTACTCCTTGCGGGAATACGTTCCCGGTGACCCGTTCAAGAGCATCAACTGGAAGGCCTTCGCCCGCACGGGCGAGCTGATGGTCAACGAGAAGTGCCGCGACGCGGTCACCGACGTGTTCATCCTCCTCGACGCTCGCGAGATTGCGCGGATCGGTACGGTGCTGAAGAATCCGTTGGAAATGGGGTGCGTCTCGGCTGCCTCCCTGGCGAGTTACTTCCTCCAGCGCCGTGATTCTGTGGCCTTGGCGGTCTACGGCGATGGCCTGTCATACCTGCCTCCTGACACCGGCGACAAGCAGTACTTCAAGATCCTCAGCAACCTTGCCGGCGTGCACCACCGCGGTGAAATGCCGCTCCAGGCGGTGACCAACTCGATTTCCGGCCGCTTCAGCCGTGGCTCGCCCGTCTTCATCATCTCCAGCGTGGAGGGCGACGGCACCGTTCCAGCAGCCGTTCGCGACCTTGTGGGTCGAGGCCATGACGTGACGGTCCTGACGCCTTCGAGCATCGATTTCGAGCGCTTGGTCAGCCGCATTCCGCGTCTCTCGTATGAGGTGCTCCGCATGGAACGGCAGAACCGCCTGACGACGCTGGCTGGAGCCGGGGCTCAGGTCATCGATTGGATGCCGGACATGGACCTGGCGCAGGCCTTGATGCAGGTGAGGGGGTACTGACATGGCAGGTGACGTCGAAGCCCAGTCCGACATCACCCATGCGGGTGGTCATCGAAGCACCTTGCACCTGAAGAACCTGCGAAAGCAGTGGCAGATCCTCGCCCTTCAGATCACCGCCACCGTCGCGCTGGTGTGGATGTACATGGAGGTCATCAGCACCTACGTCGTCGGTTCCATCGACCACACCATGCTCTTCCAGACCATCGAATTCCTTCTCGGTTCAGACCTGCCGTTGGGCGACTGGATGACCGGCGTCGGACGCTCGGGCCTTGCCCGGTTCTACGTGCCGCTGGTGCTCGGTTTGTCCTTTGGCGGCAGCATGGCCTTGCTGGCCTTCCAATCTCCGAAGGTCCAACAGCGCATCAAGCTGGGCGTGATCGTCGGCCTCATCGTGCTCTTGGTGGGCCGAACTCTGCTCTCGTGGCTCGGCGGGATGATCATTGGTTTCGAGCTTGATCTTCCGAATTCAGACGAATTGGCCCTGTTGCAATGGCCGCTCATGCTCATTCTCTCGCTGCTCATCATGTTCGTTTACCTCCTGCCCATCATCATGGGAACACGCGGGATTTGGGGGCTCTCAAGGCAGGCCATCATCTGGTCGATCGGGTTCACGCTGCTCTTCTTGGGCCTGCATGCGATGCTGACCTTCCCGGTGGTCCTGAACCAACTCGGCACCTACGGCGAGGACCTCATCACGCTTGACACCCAAGTTGGAACGCCCACCGTCAGCCTGCTCGGCTTCGAGCTGGTCACCCGGGAGCAATTTTCACTCATCCTCATCGCCGTGCTCATGATGGTCTTCCAAGAATCCGCCTTCGGCGTCATCCGTCACCTCGAGTACGCCTACCGGCTGCCCGAGTCCTGCAAGCGCGACGAGGAATACGTTCGGCAAATGGACAACGTGCTCAACAGTCATCTGCGTCACACGGGGCTGTACCTCGGTCTGACAGGGTTGGCCACCATGGTGGCCATCGGCTTCCACGGCGTCTTGTTGGAATTGGTCCAGACCACCACTGGAAGCCAGTGGGCCGAACAGGTGTCCGAATCCATCGAACTGAGGCTGACCTATGGCGTGGTGATTTCCGCCCTGCTCTTCTTGGGTGTGGCTGCAACGGTGCGTCTGTTGGTCCCATGGGATCGCTTGGCTCAGCTGCGCGCCGCGGTGACGGGGTCCATCCGAGGTGAAGCACCACCGCCACCTGAAGAGAAGAGCTGGAGCTAAGCGTCACGATGACGCAGCTGGACGATGCCTCCGAGCCGTTCCGCCAGCGTGGCCCACACCACGTAGGCCAACGGCACAGCAACCACGATCGTCAGCCACGGCGGAACGGGGAGGTTCAGAGCCAGCAGATAGACCGCGCCCCCGACACCGAGCAGGACAAGAAGCAGAATGATCCGCTCGGTGAACAACGGATAGGAGCGGTTGTGCTCCCCTTCGTCCTGTTGCGATGGGAGGGGTGCAGCGTCCGACATCCTCGCACCTCAGATGTCGATGTCCCCAAGGCGCGCTTCAAGGGCCTCAAGGGCAGGGTCGGCACTGGCTTTGAGATCGGCCAGACGGACGTGCGGTGAGCGTTCAGCGTCCAACGAGGCCAATTCCGCGTCGATCAGCCGACGCTCCTCGTCGTCATCGATGGCGGTGGTGGCCGCAGAGGCGGGGCGGGGCACTGTCTCCTCAACCACAGCCTCTGCCTCCACGTGAGGTGATGGTGCTGGCACCTCGAGTGGGGCCTCGTTTGCAGGTTCAGCAGGCGGGGCTTCTGCCAGCCCGTTGCGTGCTTCAGAGGGAAGCTGACCGCTTGACATGAAGGTCCAGAGGTGGCCTTGCGGCGTGCCTGCAATCAAGCCCGCTGCTTCAAGTTGCGTCAGGAGTTCTTCCAACGCCTGAGCCGTTCGCTCCAGCGCGACGGCCTCTCCGGCGTCTCGCTGGTCGGCCTCGAGATGGATGTCGTCCAAGGCCCTCCGGATGAGCTTGTGCGTGGCTTTGGCCGTCGCAGGCAGAGCTTCTGGCCGGCGGCACTGGGCCAAGAGCACGTCCAACTCTTCCCTTGGCGCACCGAGATGCCCGAGCTGTTCCAGGACGTTTCGGGTCCTCCGCAACATCGTGATGGCCCGATCTTGGTCCTCCAGCAAATGCTCGAGGTCGAGCACCACATCAGTGACCACATCGTTCAGCGTATGATCGAGGCGTTGCTGCACAGACCAACGGGTCAGGCCTCGAACCACACCTGCTGCCTCTGGCACCTGACGCTCCAGCAAGAGCATGACGTCGTCCGAAAGCAGGTGCTTCGGCGTCTCCGCAGCATGGTCAACGACGCGCTGGACCACGTGCAAGGCGCGCTCGACCGCGCGGTCCAGAAGGGCCACGGAATAGCCCTGCTCACGGGTCTGCTCGAGCCGTTCAAGGATCGGTCCAAGCGCGCTCATCGCTGAGCCGTCTTCGAGGAGGGCTTGGGCGAGCGGTTCCTCGGTCAATCGTGCACGAAGAACGCGCGCCTCGTCGATGTCCCTCAATGCGGATTCGTGAGCTTCTGCCAAGGCTTCGGCTTGGTCTGCCAGGTGGGCCACCTCGGCTTCGCTCTGACCACGCTTCACGCCGAGATCACCCAGCTCGCGGAGCACACGCCGGCGCTCCTCGAGCAACTCGCGCAATTCGCCCTCGAGATGGCTACGACGGACCTCGTCTTCGCGACGCCGCTCGAGTTCATCGTCGGCACGACGGCGTGCCGCCTTCACCTCCGCTTCTACGGCCGTCAGGTCAGCCTTGGCCGCCCGAACGGCGTCCTCGGCCACCGCTAGGTCACGCACGGCCGCTGCTTGGCGTTCGTGTGATGCACGGGACTGGTCCTCGAGCATGCTCAGGTGGCGCTCATCCGCCTCCAGGCGTCGTCGCACCTCGGCAAGCCGCTCTGAATCGGTCTGCAGGTCCGCACGAAGCGTGGCCTCTTGTTCAGCCATGCGCTGAATGGTCGCGGCCAGTTCGCCACGGGATGACGCGTCNGCCAACGCGCGTGCAAGTTCTCCAGCCCTCGATTCCAATTGATGTTCGAGTTCNGTGGTTCTGCGGACCAGNCGNTCGGCGCGTTCCTCGGCGGCTTCTGCCCGCGACAAGGCGTTGACCGCCTCGAGTTTCAATCGCTCAACATCATGGCCAAGCCCCTCGATCTTGGTGCGACCATCGCCGCGTGCTTCCACCGCTTCACGCTCACTGACCTCAGCGCGCATCCGCGCTTCTTCGGCCAATTTGAGGCGGGCCTGCAGAGCCGCGCCTTCACGTTGAAGTTCGTCCACGCGATGTTCCGCCTTTTCCAAGCGTTGACGGTATCCTGCATCGATGACCAAGGCCCCGCCTCGCTCAACGTCGAGGGTATCCTTGCCTGCACCGCGTGTTTCGGAACCGACCTTGGGAGCGATGCGTTCCAATCCAGCGTCGAACCCGAGCAGGTCCTCAAACCGGGACGTGAGGGTTGCACGTCGGGATTCTGACCGCGTCCGAACGCTTGCTAGAGCCGCGCCAAACGCGTTCAGGGTGAAACCGGCCACGTTGGCGGTGCCTTCGCCGATGACGGCGTCGAGCGGAAGTTGATGCAGCCTGGCCACGCGGGCCCGATCGGTGAGGTCGTGTACCGCTTCTTCGAGCGTGCCTGCCGAAGAGGACACCATGCCTACGGGGCGACCACGAAGCAGCACGATGGCCGTCGTTCGCTCACCTGCGCCAACGCTCAAATGCCCGTAGACGTCCTCTTCGAGGGCGACCCGGAGCATGGACAGGATCGCATCGGGGCCGCTTTTCCCCTCCCTCAAGACGAAGCCCTCTGGGAGGTGTCCGGCTTGGCCGTCCTCATCAGGCCGTCCCGCTACGCTGGAGGACACACGATGCAAGAGGCGTCGATGATCGGCGCCGGCCGTGGTCCAGACACCCAGCGCAAGATCACTGGCCGACGCCAGAAGCACGGAACCCTGCGGCGTGGCCAAGGACCAGTGGCCTTCCTCAGGGAGGCCAAGACCTCCCATGATGGATTGGCGCGTGAGCAGCGTTTCGGCGACCAGGGCCCCCAATGTTTCAGCATCCTCAGGCAAATCTCCTGTTGAATCGATAAGCAGCCCTCGGTCCACCAGCAAAGCGCCGAGGACCTCTTCATCGGCGGACAGGCCCGTCATGATGACCGCCGATGAGCGAGACAGGAGGCGTCGGGCAGGCCCCGGGCCACTTGGAAGGCCTTCGACGTCCACTGCATGCACGGCGGCATGCGGCATGATGGCCATCAAAGCGGCCAACTCGTTGACGGTGTAGGCCTGTGCCTGGTGACGCACGTGCTCTGCGTTTGCTTCCAGCGCATCCAGATGGGCGGACGCAGGCGCCCCGAAGACGAGGCCCTTGTCGTCCTCAGCCACCCACCCGATGCAGCGGCGGCCTCGAACGATGCGGTGGCCGCTCGGCGTTCGACGCCGCCCAATCCACGTGGTGACCACGCCGTGTTCGAAGGGGAACAGTTCGTTGACGTCGATGGATTCGTCCACCTCAGCACCCGGAGGCATGGTGAACATCAGGCCACCTCCCCATCCATGCGTCCAATCAGCGGTCGGTGGCGTTCGACGGCATAGCGCCACCGGCCATGGTGACCTGGCGCGCCTTGCAGGTGGAGGGCACGGCCGTCTCCGACGTCGTCGATCAAGACCGCGTTGTGGCCTTCGATGTACACCTGCAGGCACGCCCCGAGGCCTCCGCTTGTGGTCACCCGATTCGCGTCATCCAGAGCCCCGTTGAAGGGCGGACGTGAGGCGTCAGCATGGAGGGCGACCGACTTGACGCCTTCGGTGTCTTCCAAGGCCGTGAGCAAACGCGACAGCATGGACATCGAACGTTGAGCCGCCACGGGGGGTTTCAAGATGTTTCCCGTCGGAAGGGCCTGAGATGCGGTTTTCACACTTCAATTCAGAACCCGAACTCATCCCTTTGCCGATTTTCTGAAAACCGCATCACGGAGGGCCGGTTCTTTGCCGTGGAAGAATCCCGTCAAAACATGGGCTTGAACTCCAATTGACAAATTGATTTTCCAATTGAAAAATTTGCTTTTTTGTTGAAGGTAGACTCTTCAGCAGAAGCAGGGTGGCCTCGACGTGGCGCCCGCGTTTGACGTCCCGGCCTGTTCCGTGTGCCGTGCGCCAGCCGTTGTTTCACAAGCCTATTCCGGCCAGAACTTGTGCGCGCACCACCTTGACCGCTCCGTGCGGAAAAAGGTCGGACGAGAACTTCGAAAACAGCTCACCATTGATGGCCCAACCACGGTCCTGGCGGCGATTTCTGGTGGAAAAGATTCGGCCGTGCTGTTGTCGATGCTTGTGGACCTCATCGGCAACAGACCCGACGTCCGGATCGTCGCTGGCTGCGTCGATGAGGGCATTGAGGGGTATCGGCCCCCGTCCATCGAAGCCGCCGCACAATTGTGCGAGATGCTCGACGTCGAGTTCATCACCACATCCTTCGCGGAACAGGATTTCCTGGCGATGGATGAGGTCACCGCCTCCCTTGACGCCATCTTGGACAAGCATCCTGAGGCACCCCGCCTTCCATGCTCATACTGCGGGGTCTTCAGGCGCCAAGGGATCAACGCACTTGCGGAGATGGTCGAAGCTGACGTGGTGGCGCTTGGGCACAACCTCGACGACATGGCCCAAACCGTCCTGATGAACCTCACCGCCGGCGAAGTGGAGCGAAGTCGGCGCCTTGCGCCGCACACCGAGCGACCGGCTGAGGGATTGGCGCCGAGGATCGTTCCGCTGCGGCTC
This sequence comes from Methanobacteriota archaeon, assembly GCA_002694585.1. Taxonomy (GTDB): domain Archaea; phylum Thermoplasmatota; class Poseidoniia; order Poseidoniales; family Poseidoniaceae; genus MGIIa-L3. The sequence goes on along the minus strand of NZMM01000024.1, from coordinate 9,385 downwards.
ATTCCTGAGCAGGAGGTCCACTTGGTGTCGATGCACAGAGGGCTCCCCATTCACAATGAGGTATGTCCCAACGCAGAGGGGGCACTTCGATGGCGGATGCGGGACGTGGTGGCCACCCTCGAAGAGGACCGGCCCGGCACGCGTCACGGCCTCGTTCGCACCCTCGATGCCATTCGTGCCATGACGCCTGCTGAAGGTGATGCCGCAGAGCCGGTTGGCGCGTGCGAACGTTGTGGGAGCGCCTCCTCACGGGCCGTGTGCAAAGCCTGCGAGATGCGGGACCTGGTCAACGTCAAATGACGTTCTGGACCAATTCGTCAAGGTCTTGGGGTCGGCCACAGTAGTGGCATCGAATCTGCAGCGGGTCCTTGGACAGCACGCGAAGCCTGTGGGCCAAGGGCTCCCTCGGGTTCTGAGTGATGCAGTTCGAAAAGGTGCAACGGACCACGTCAACGATTTCGTCGCCAAGCGTAATCTCCAGCTTTTCAGCAACGGAGTAGGCCCGAATGATGGCCACGCTGGCACCTTCCGCGACCAGGGCCAAGCGGTCGAGTTCCGTTTGCGTCAATTCGCGGTCTTCGACCTTGACGATGTCCTTGGTGCCCTTCCTCTTCGAAGGGACGTTCATCACCAACGAGACAGGGACAGAGGTGCCTTTCCCGATGTTCAACAATTCGAGCACGCGGAGCGCGCTTCCTGCTGGGATGTGATCGATCACGGTGCCGTTGCGGATCGCGGTCACGCGACGCATGTTGGATTCATTGGACATCAGGCCTCACCTCCGGGCACGTCGACGCCAAGCAACCGACATAGGAGAGCCATTCTCGTCACGACGCCGTTGAAAGCTTGCTCAAAATACCGAGCATGACGGGTTGCATCGACGCTTGGGTGGATTTCGTCCACCCGAGGAAGCGGGTGCATCACGATCATGTCTTGACGCACCTCGCCAAGGTGCTTGGCGTGGAGCTTGTACGCGCCTGCGACCTTGACGTACTCGTCTTCGTCGGCAAAGCGCTCCTTTTGGATGCGGGTCATGTAGACCACATCCGCGGAGTCAAGTGCGCCGTAGAGGTCGGTGGTTTCGGTCACTGAAGCTCCCCCAGCCCGGAGGTCCTCCACGATTTCAGGAGGCATGCGCAGCAGTTCTGGACTGGCAAGCACGATCCTGCAATCGAAGCGCGCGAGTGCATGGGACAACGAGTGCACGGTTCGTCCATAGCGCAAGTCGCCGGCCAGCACAACATCGAGGCCGTCAAGGCGACCATGGGCTTGGCGGATGGTGAACAAGTCGAGCATGGTCTGGGTTGGGTGGTGGCCGGCGCCGTCGCCGCCGTTGAGGATGGGCACGCGGGCGGCGTCCTGTGCGTATCGGGCTGCGCCTTGCCGGGGGTGCCTCATGGCGATGATGTCGGTGTAGCCGTCAACCATCTGAATCGTGTCGAACAAGGTCTCGCCTTTGACCACGGAAGAGGTGCTGACGTCACCCAGGTTCACCACGTCGCCGCCAAGCCGCTTCATGGCCGTCTCGAAGGACATCCGCGTACGGGTGCTGGGCTCAAAGAAGAGGTTCCCGAGGATCCGTCCAGAAAGGAGCGGCATGCTCGTCTCGCCTCGAGCGGCAGGGAGCAGGCGCTCCGCCGCGTCGAGCACTTCCACGATGTCTTCGTTGGTCAGGTCTGCCATGGTGATGAGCCCGGTCATTCGACGTCCTCAGAACCCTCCGTTGAGGTCCACCCATGAACATTACGAGGCAGGGGTGCCGCCGCCAAGGATGACCAAGGTTCATGCCCTCCCCCCGTAACCGGCNAACGTGGAGGCATGGATGGACCTCGAAGCCGCCATCGAGGCGGAACGTGAGCAACGGGCCCGCAGGGCGGGCCAGGTGGCCACGCTGACCACCGTCGTGGTCTTGACGGCGTCCATCTGGCTGGCGTGGCCAGGCCTCGAAGCCGTCATGCAGGGCCAAGGCGCACCGTTCGCTGTCCTCGGTTTGCCGGCCTTGGTGCTGCTGTGCGGCACCCTCGTGCACGACCACGCCAGCGGGCACGCCCAAGCCACGGGCAGGGCGGCAGCGGCAGCGGCCATCGCGTGGCCAAGNCTGCTCTTTCTTGGTCTGCGCACGAGCGACGCAGGAGTCGNAGAGCGTCTGGCGGCAGGAGCNACCNTGATCNTNATNGGCGCACTGCTCTACCGCACCGCAGCCGATGCCTTCGCNGGTGGCTTNCGCCAGGCCCGNTATCGTGCCTTGCTCACCGGTGCAGGTGCGGTGACGGTGGCCTCNTTGTGGTTCGGCTTGCGCACCGATGTCGGGNCTGACAACGACCTTGCTGGAGCGGGCATCACCCTTCTCGCCTGCGGTGTAGCGTTGCGGTCTTGGTTTGTTGAAGACGAGCAAAGGGTCCTGCGAAAGCGGTTCAAATCCCGACTTGATGCCCTCGAGGACCGACTGCTCNAGCTCAAGGCNCAGGGACGTCGCGTCGACCAAGCCACAAGTTTGGTGCGCACCGCAGCCGCGGAAGGCTTCAGTGATCCTGAGCACGGCATGCGTTTGCTCGANGATGCTGAGGAAGACGTGGACCGTACCATCTCGTTGGAACAGGACGTGGTGGCCATCGAAGCGGATGCCTTGGCGTCCGTCGAAAAGGCCGAGCAGGTTGCGCCGACGGTGCGTCGTCCAAGAAGCGCCTTCGANGCTGCGCGGCGTGAGGTTGAACTCGGCTCGCTGCGTGAGGGTGAGGCCTTGTTCAGGCAAGCAAAACGCCGCGCCGAAACAATCGTCGCGTGGTGGGCCAAGGCGCAGAAGAAAATCGAGGAAGCATCGCTGGCTCTCGCAGACCGGGATGAACCACAACTGGCCCACCTGCACGAGGCTTTGGCGGAGGCCCGCCAACGCATGTCGAAAGAGGACCCAACGAAGGCCTTTGAACTGGCCATGGCGATTCCAGAACAGGTGGCGCAGGAACAGGAAGCCAACGAAGACGCTGAAGGCATCCTCGCCGAAGCGAGACGGGCCATCGAGGCTGCAGACGGCCTTGATCTCGAACCGCACCACAACCGACTCAAGGAAGCCGAAGCGGCCCTCAGCGCAGGCGACGGGCGNCAGGCTGCAGGCATTGCCGAGAGCATCCGTCGGAGCCTCGTCGTGGAACGTGAAGCCATGGACGTGGTCCGAAGGGCCATGCGTCAGCGCGCCACCATCGAGCAACGCTTCCAAGNCTTCGAGGACGCAGAGGCGTGGGGCACGCGTTTGGCCGACATCGAAGCGGACGCGGAAGCCCGACGTTGGACCCAAGCCCGCCGTGCCCTTGACGCCCTGTCCGGCGACCTTGATGCGCAGGAGCGCGACCGGGGTGAAGCGGAGCAGTTGTTGGACTTCCTGCGTGAAGAATGGCGGGCATTGCGGGCACAGGCTGAAGCGGCACAGATTGGCGTCGGTGACGATGACCGCTTGGACGTGGAGCGCCTGCTTGGTGAGGCTGAATCCTGCATCAAGCGAGGCATGACGCCAGAAGCCCTCGAGGCCCTCAGCAGCACCGACGNAGCGATGGAACGCCTTCGCCGCAGAACGTGATTAGCCCAAGAGACCAGCCATACGNGCTGCCTCCACGTCGAGGGTGCCAGGCAAACCGACGTCGACAGGNTAGCCGCCCACGTCGACCAGCAATCCACACAGGTGCAAATGAAGGCCAACGGGTGGTGTTTTCCCGACCAGCAGAGGCTCAGCCTTCTTTGCCGTGCGTCCGAGCGCGCCGACCATGGCCGAGGAAGGCCCGTCTGCATCGTGCAGCGACCATGCGTTGGCCGTCCACGCATGAAGCCGCAGCGCACGGTTGGTCCACAACGGTGGAGAGGCTGCCTCATGCATCGTCGGCCAGCGGCTGACCCAATCGCCCGGCCCTTCATCCAACCATGTCATGCCGGTGGGTTCGCTGGCTGGCGCCACGGCTTGGCCNAGTCCCTCGAGGTGAGACAGCACGGCCCTCATGTGCGGNTGACGCTTGGCTTCCGGTGGAAGCGCCAGGGCCCGTGACCCTGCTGTGGCCNTGCGACCTGCATCAAGATGGAGCAGGATGCGAACNGCTTCGCCGTGGAGCCAGTCCCCCGTTTGAATGCCATGTGCGTTCACGTGNCGNTCGAGCAGGGTCAACGCGCGTTCAGCGTCGCCCTGGAGGCGCAAACGAGCGAGGTCGCCCAAGAGGGCTCGGCGCGACAGTGGATCGTCGCGTGTTGGGGCTGCGCCGGTTGCTTGACCTGCTTGGGTGCGCTCAATCAGGTCGATGTTCCTCCGCGTGACCGGATCGACCAACAAACCGGCCATGACGCTCTCCGAGAGAATGCGAGAACGGGGCTGAAGCAGCGAGAGGAGCCACCTGAACCGGTTGGTTTCGAGGTCATCAGAGGCCATCATGCCAAGACGCGTCTTGGCTTCGGAGACGTCACGTTGTGCAATGGAGGCCGCCACGAGAAGCGAACGAGCATGCCCTCCACCGGACTGCGCGGACAAGGCGAGCAACGACACGGCCTGCTGTTCCGCTTCCGCCCAACGACCCAACGCCGCGTACAATTCCATGCGGGCCATGGTTCGTCGGCTCAATTCGATGCCTTGCAGGGAGACTTCCGCAATCACGGAACTCGCTTCGTCAAACCTCGCCAGGGCCTTGGCCCAATCGTCATCGGCCAAGACGGGAAGCCAGCTGCCCTTGCGGAGGTAGATGACGTCCTCCATGGACTCAAGCCGACGACGGTTCTCGCCCGCACCGGCGTCAAAACTGACCTCATGNATGCGGTTTCCNATGCTCCACGACCGGAGCCAAATCACCAGGAANGCCACTTGACCCCCAGANGCGAGCATCCACGTCAAGGCCTCTAAGGCGTCTTTTTCCACCACCGTACACACGGTGCCCTCCCAGCGTCCACATCCGGCGCCTCCGGGGAGGTTGACCGAATCCCAGAAGGTCAAAATCGCCAAAGCGACCAGCAGCATCGATTGGCCTGCGAACCCCGTGAAACAGAAGTTGAGCACCTTCGCCTGTTGGCTTCTCTCCGCACGCAAGAGACGGCTGTCCGTGATGTGAATACCTCCACGACCGGACACCTCCGCCACGTCGAGGAACATGATGCGGGCGACTTCGTACACGAACAGAATNCCAACCACGGCAACGTTCAGCAGCAGGAAAAGCAGCACCATGGCGACCAAGGGCGCCCGGAGTGCGGGTTCTTCGATGTACGCCAAGGCCTCGATNGCGTAGAAGCCCANGGCCCCTCCTTCTTCCATGACCGTGGCTTGTTCCCTGTATTCCGGAAGGGCCGCAACGCGGTCGGAATGAACGAAAAGACTGGGAGCAGCAAGCATCANAACGAGGCTGACGAGGGTGTTGATCGCCACAATGGGCATCGCCACGAGGTTGACGTTGACCAACAGACCGACGGCTTGGTGCCTNGGCGTGGGTTCATGCCCTTGAAACGGCGACGGGCGTCCNGTTGCCAAGTTNTTGTTGGCGTAGCGCATGGCGTGCCATGAGGAACCNAGCACGCGGCCGTACGCCATTACGGGAGGNAAGAACGCCACCAGAAGCGTGACGCTCAGCCTCCACTCCCGTTCGACCGAGGCGGTCAGGCTCCACACGGCAACGACCACCCCCGTCCACACCAGAAGGAGAAAGAGGCTGGCGCGGATTCGACGGGGGTCCCTGTGCTGCAGGGTGGCGCGCTGCATGCTCTGTGAGGGAAGGACCTGAGCAGCGAGCGCCACGCCAATCGACGTCACGCCTGTGATGGAGATCAGGGCCAATGCGACCCCGAAATTGATCGCCGAGAAGCCTTCCTGAAGTCCAAATTCAATCAAGCCAATCTCGACCAGCAGGAGCACGGCCCCGATGAAGGCCATCAGGTAGGCCGTGACGCCAAAGCGCATGCCCGATGTCCTGAGCAGGCGTCGTGCCTCACGTGTTGACCCCGTGACCCTGTGCACTTCATACCGCTTTTCAGCGGTTGGAAAAGCCACCCTCAGCCCCTGCAATTGACGAGGAACGATGACCTGCCAGAACAGCCACGCCAAGACCACGGCAAGGAGCAGCCCGACCAACACCGTCGGCCGAAAGCCGAACACGATGTGGGGTGCATCCATGTTCATGGCCAAGGCGCTGACCACATAGCCCCATCGCCGTGGAATAGGAGACAGCCGCGCATCAAGCCTCGTCGGCTTCCACTTCGAGCAGCATCTCGCCTTGCTGAACCCGGTCGCCTTGTGCGACATGAACCGCGGTGACGGTGCCGTCGTAGGGTGCCGTCACGCGATGCTCCATCTTCATGGCCTCCAGCACGAGAAGGGCCTGCCCGGCCGAGACCGCATCGCCCGCGGAGACCAACACCTCAAGCACGCCGCCGGGCATGGGTGCCGTGAAACTGCCTTCTTCTTCGGTTGCCCCGGCGCCGGCTTCAACCACCTCGAGACGATGAACGCGGCCATCGATGTGCATCCAAAGGACGTCGCCAATTCGGGTGCCATGAGCAATGTGGGTGGTCGTTCCATGCTGGACGCTCCAGCGACCGTCGGGGCGTTGCGTCACGCGAACGTCGCCGACCTCCCAAGCGCCGCCACGGGAAAGTGGATGCCGCTCATGCACCGCTTCGTCAACACGGAGATCAACCATCAGGGGTACCTCCTGGACAAGGAAAGGAAGGGACTGCTTGGACCTGCAGGACCAGCCTCACCGCCGCTGGGCCGAGATGAACGGGCTGAGGCCAAGACCGCTCCAAGGGCCAACACCGCTTCGGAAGCCGGTCGAGGCGCCCAACCGTTCGGATAGGCCTCGTCCAACGTTGTCGTGGAGGTCTTCGCGGAGGTCACCGCCTCGAGATCGCAGAGGTCACGGAGGAAGGCGACGTTGGTGGTGGTGCCGAGGATGACAAAATCATCCAACGCTCTCCGCATGCGTTGAAGCGCTTCTGCACGGCTCGGTGCATGGGCGATGAGTTTGGCCAGCATGGGGTCGTACGACGGAGAAACTTCGTCGCCCTCGCGCACGCCGGTGTCCAACCGCAACCCAGGCCCTGTGGGTGGACGGAAGACCGCAAGCGGCCCGATGCTCGGAAGGAATCCGTTTGCGGCGTCTTCGGCGTAAATGCGGACCTCAATGGCGTGACCGCGCATGGCAAAGTCCGGCACCGTCATCGGTTCTCCTGCCGCAATCCGGAGCTGCTCACGAACGAGGTCAACGCCCGTCACCAGTTCTGTGATCGGATGTTCGACCTGAATGCGGGTGTTCATCTCGAGGAAATGGAAGGTGCCGTCATCTTCCATGAGGAATTCAACCGTCCCTGCCCCGACGTAATTCACTGCCTCTGCGGCGGCAATGGCAGCCTCTCCCATGCGCTGACGCTGTTCGTGGTCGACGACCGCGCAGGGCGCCTCTTCGAACACCTTCTGATGGCGGCGTTGGACGCTGCACTCTCGCTCGCCAAGGTGAACGGTGGTGCCGTGTGCGTCGGCCAAAACCTGTACTTCCACGTGACGCGCCCCCCGCAGGAGGCGTTCGAGGTACACACGTCCGTCGCCAAAGGCTGCGATGGCTTCGCGCCGTGCCCCGCGTACGGCCTCATCGAGGCCGTCGGCAGATTCAACGGCGCGCATGCCCTTTCCACCGCCGCCTGCGCTGGCCTTCAGCAGCAAGGGGAATCCAACGCGTGCAGAGGCATCGCGCACCGCGGTCAAGGTGGCCGCAAGGTCTGCGTCCTCATCGCCAGTGGACTCAATCTCAATTTCTTCTCCGGGAATGACAGGAACGCCGGCTTCGCGCATCGTGATGCGAGCGGTCATTTTGTCGCCCATGCGTTCGATGGCGCTCGGGGACGGCCCAATCCAAATCAGACCGGCATCGATGACCGCCTGTGCAAAACCTGCACGCTCTGAGAGGAAGCCAAAACCAGGGTGAATGCCATCGACGTCGTTGGCCAAGGCCGCTGCGATGATGGCCTCACCGTTGAGGTACGCAGGGGCGCCAGAACCCTCGAGGGGGAGGCTGATGTCCGCCAGCTCGGTGTGCAGTGCTCCTGCTTCATCTTCTGCGTGCACCGCGACCGCTCGAAGGCCGGCCTCACGGCATGCACGCAGCACGCGGCACGCGATCTCACCGCGGTTGGCGACCAGCACGGCGCGCATCACTTGGAGCCCCCGTCGTCTGGTCGCCACGCCGGCGGTCGCTTCTCCAAGAAGGCCGAGAGCCCCTCCTGTCCTTCGTTGGAGCCACGCATTCGGCTCGTGAAGTCAAGGGTCCAGGTGCGCAACGCTAGGTCGTCGCCCGTCCAGCGGTCAAAGCCCAAGGTGAGTTCCTTGGCCGCACTCACGGCGGAAGGACCGGTGGTCATGACCTCGACGATCAAACCCCTCACGGTAGCCCACGCTTCCTCTGCGTCCGAGCACACGTCTTCGATCAGGCCAATGCGTTGCGCTTCTTCCGTGCCAACGCGCCCTGCATGCATCGCCAGGCGGCGGAAGGCCGCGCTGCCCACGCGACGGTAAACGTACGGGCCAATGACGGCCGGCAAGATGCCGAGTTTTCCTTCAGAGAGAGCGATACGCGCACCTTCAACGGCGACCACGTGATCGCATGCAGAGATGAGCCCGGCGCCACCGCCGAGGGCGACGCCGTGCAGCACAGCGATGGTGTAGCAGGGGTGGGACCAGAGGCCGTTGAACAGACGGTCCAACCGCGCGCTGTCCTCGCGGTTTTCTTCCGGCGTTTTCGCGCCAGCGTCGCGCATCATGTTGATGTCCGCGCCCGCACAGAAGTGCTTCCCCATGCCGTGCAGCACAAGGAGGCGGAACAGTGGGCCGTCTGCGTCCTCAAGCGCGCCTGCAGGGCCTGCGCTCCGCGAAGCACTCCACTCGAACACCTCACACAATTCGGTGATCATCTCGGTGTTGAGGGCGTTGTACACCGATTCCCGGGACAACCCGACCTTGAGCACGGCGCCTTCGACCTCAAGTTGAAGATGCTTGCAAACGGGTTGTGACATAGGAAAAACCTCAATTGGAAAATCAAATCTTCAATTGGACTTCACATTCGGAAAATGCCGTATCCCTTCTTTGGAGCGGGGGCGTTTCTGGCCGCGGCCAGACACAGCCCGAGCACGTCGCGCGTGTCGCGTGGATCGATGACGCCGTCGTCCCACAACCGGGCCGTGGAGTAGTACGGTGAGCCCTCTTCCTCGTACTTGGCAAGGATGGGAGCGCGGTAAGCCTCCACTTCGGCATCGCTCATCGGCTCGCCACCCTCCCTTGCGCGCTGGTCTTGCTTGATTGTGGTCAAGACGTCCGCCGCCTGGGGGCCGCCCATCACGGAAATTCGTGCATTGGGCCACATGAAGAGGAAACGCGGGTCGT
>NZMM01000023.1 GCA_002694585.1 Methanobacteriota archaeon | reverse complement strand
GAAAGGAGGGAGTCGTAGGGCACGCGGCCGCCGCAGGGCACGCCAATGACGGGCTTGGTGGTCAGGGCAGCCACCGCACCGGGGAGGGCAGCAGCCAGGCCGGCCATGGCGATGAAGACCTTGCAGCCGTCGGCCTCGGCGTCCTTGATGATGGACTCCACAAAGGCGGGGGAACGGTGAGCGGAGGCCACGCGGAGCTGGTAGGTGACCTCGAACATCTCGAGGATCTTGGTGCACTTTTCGGCGACGGGCATGTCGGATTTCGAGCCAAGGAGGATGGTGACTTCCATGACCTCNTGCCNCCTTTGGCGGTTCATCAACGTGCCCATGCCCNCGACCGTTNCCTCAAGACGGAAAACGACCCACGTCGAGCCAAGAAGGNCCGTCNGAAGGTGAGCCGAGAAAGACCGCCGCNCGCGTCNGCTCCAGCCCCAAACGTTGGGCCCGCTCAANGGCCANCACGACGATGTGNGGNGGCACATCCCGCCAATCGTACCAGCCCGANCCTCGAATCCGCACGGCATCCAAGGCACGACGCGCCCGTCGAAGGTCCGCCCTCAGCAGGGCAAGGCCCACTTGTCGGAGCCGTGGCGCAGCACCGCCGCTGATGGCTCGAGCGGCAGCGCCGCCTGCACGAATCAACCCGAGGCGTGCCATGTGAAGGGCGATGTTGTCGAGGTNCATCTCCGCCGGTTGCGGTTCAAGCCTCTTCAGGGTCATCCAAGCCAAAATCCGCAGGCCTCAGGTGTTCCGCGTCAGGCCCTGCCACGTCGAGAAGGGGCACCGACGTCGANAGAGAGAGCAGCGCCCGCGTTGCACCGANCTGTTGGGTGAAGCGGCCGCTGANCCCCTCNGCACGACGCCATGCTGGACCGANGGCTGCGGCATCGACGGCGANCAAGGCCCGCCATCTCGGCNTGGCCAAGGCCTGCTGAACCAAACGTGCAGCGAGGAACCAGAGCACCAAACCCACCACACACAGGACCCATGAAGGAACGCCGACGTCCATCAGGGCGACCACGCACAGCAGAGCGAAGGCGCCAAGTCCGGCACGNGCCTTCNGTNGGGCGAACGGGCGGTCTTCGCTCAGCAGAAACAGGGGGAACCCNGCCGTNACGCTGCCAAGGCCGACGAAGAGCAGNGTGACGGTGCTGGACCATCCGACACGCGCCTCGAGGAAAACCGCCAACCAGAAGAGCGGNGACCACGCNATTGGNAGCAGCANCGAAGCGCCTTGGGNCACNGAGCGGTCCCGCTCCCAAGCGACCATCGGTTTCCCTTGGGCGGGGTTTNCACTTCAACGTGGTGCGGCTCAGAGGTCGTCCTCAGGAACGCGCAAGCAGAGGTTGCGCGCGGCGTAGACTTCGTCCACGCGCCGGACCGGCGTGGTGACCGGCGCCGCGTGGAGCGTGGCGGGGTCGGTGCCCACCACGGCCACGAAATCCTTGGCGAACCGNTCGAGCGTGTCCTTGGCTTCGGTCTCGGTCGGCTCAATCATCAGGCACTCTGGCACGACGAGCGGGAAGTAGACCGTCGGCGCCATGTAGCCCATGTCGAGCAATCCCTTNGCGATGTCCATCGCGGTCACGCCCAGGGCTTCCTTGGCCGGCTGCATGGAGAGGGTGAACTCGTGCTTGGCCACGTCGGTTCGCGCACCGTCAACGAAGAGGTGGTCCACGCCCGCGTCCTTGGCTTCCCGGTGGATGGCATGGCGGAGGTAATTCGCGTTGAGCACCGCGTGTTCGGACATGGTGCGCAGATCGCGACCGTAGCGGCGGTAGAAGGCCCAACACCGCAGGACNGCNCCGGCGTTNCCNTGCCATTGCTGCACCTTGCCNATGCTNTGCTCAGGCTCGCGCCAGTGGAACCAGCGGCCGGCCTCGACGGTGCGCTCGCCGGCTTCGGCGTCGCGCACGTCCACGACCGGGCCGGGCAGGAAGGGCGCGAGNTGCGCCTTGACGCCGATGGGGCCAGAGCCNGGTCCGCCACCGCCGTGGGGNTGGCTGAAGGTCTTGTGNAGGTTGTAGTGCACCGCGTCGAAGCCCATGAGACCGGGCGANGTTCGGCCGATGATGGCGTTGAAGTTCGCTCCGTCGTAGTACATCTGGCCGCCCACGCCGTGCACGAGTTCCGCAGCAGCAGCGATGTCCGTCTCAAACAGGCCGAGCGTGTTCGGGTTGGTGATCATCATCGCGGCGATGGTGTCGTCAAGGACGGCCTCAAGCGCCTGGAGGTCGATGCGGCCGTCCTCGGTGGAGGGCACTTCGACGATTTCGAAGCCGGCCATCGCGGCGCTCGCTGGGTTCGTCCCGTGGGCGGAGTCAGGCACCACGATGCGGGTGCGCTGTGCTTCGCCGCGCTCGCGGAAGTACTCCTGAATGCAGCGCACGGCGGTGAATTCACCTTGTGCGCCGGCCACCGGCTGAAGGGTGACTTCGTCCATGCCGGCGCAGACCGCAAGCATGTGCTGCATTTCGTGGAAGATGGACAGCAGGCCCTGGAGGTGGTGTTCCGGCTGGTGTGGATGCACGTCGCAAATGCCGGGCATCTGAGCGATGACCTCGTTCACGCGCGGGTTGTGCTTCATTGTGCACGAGCCAAGCGGATAGAAGCCCGTGTCAATGCCAAAGTTGCGGCGTGAGAGGTTCGTGTAGTGGCGCACCATCTCAGGCTCGGAAAGGCGAGGCCAGCGCGGCGCCTCCTTGCGCAGGAGCGAGGTGGCAAGGTTGAGCTCGCTTTCAGCCACCAAGGGGGCGGGCTGTGCGTAGCCTGCGCCTGCGGCCCCGGTGTGGTCCCAGAGGTTGTTCATGCGACCACCTCCGCGCACCATGCGGCCATGGCTGTGGCCAAACGCTCGATCTCCTCGGGCCGCGTTTGGTCGGTCGCGGTGACCAAGAGCTGGTCTGCACGGTCGTCCGACCAGCGTCCAAGATCAAAGCCAGGCAAGACGCCATGGGCTTCGAGCGCAGTGATGCAGTCGGCCGCGGTGCCGGGAAGGCGAACGGCGATTTCGTTGAAGTGATGGCCTCCCGGGTGGACGAATTCCACGCCGTCAACGCCTTGCAGCGCGTCGACGACCGCGTGGAGGGCAGCGGCGTTTCGCACCGCGAGGGCGCGCACGCCTTCGGGGCCGAGCAGCGACATGTGCATCGCGCCCATGAGCGCGATGAGGGTCTCGTTGGTGCAGAGGTTCGAGGTCGCGCGGTGACGGCGGATGTGCTGCTCACGGGTGGACAGGGTCAGGCAGAACGCGGTTTGCTCGTCCTCGTCGATCGTGCGACCGACGATGCGTCCGGGCATTTGACGCATGTAGGCCTTCGAGCAGGCGAAGATGCCGTAGATNGGACCGCCGGCNGTCATCGGCGANCCGAAGGGCTGTCCTTCGCCGACCACGATGTCCGCACCGTAGTGGCCAGGCGCCTCGTAGAGGCCGAGGGAGACCGGGTTGACGCCCACAATGAACGCGGTGTGCTCACCGACGATGTCCTTCACGCCGACGAGGCTCGCGTCGAGCAGGCCGAGCGGGTTGGGCTGCTCGACGTAGACCGCACACGCACCGGCGGCTTCCGCCACCGAAGCGGGGTCCAGCGTGCCGTCCTCNAGGTGGCGGAGTTTGCGCANTTCGATGCCNCCNCCCTGCGTGTAGTTGTGAATCACGGACCANCGGTCGGGCGGAACGAGTTCGGACACGTACACCACGCCNTTCTGGGTGGCCTTGCGGCCGTGCACNCGAACGGCGCACGTGATGGCTTCGGCCGCTGCGGAGGAGCCGTCNTAGACGGAGAGGTTGGCNACGGGGAGACCGACCAATTCGCTGATGAGGCCCTGGAATTCCCACATGGCTTGGAGCATGCCTTGGCTCACTTCGGCCTGATANGGCGTGTAGGCGGTCAGGAACTCGCCNCGCGTGACCANNTGGAAGACNGCGGCGGGNACGTGGTTTCGGTANAGCCCNGCCCCGATGAAGGANGCCATGCTTCCGAGGGGNACGTTCGCACCGAGCAATCGGCGTGCGTCGGCGATGATCTCTTCCTCGGTTTGNGGCGGGCGTAGCGGCAAATCCTCCTGCATCCGCACGTCAACGGGAACGTCGGAAAACAAGTCGTCCATGGACGCGTAGCCCATCGCACTCAGCATCTCGGCTTCGCGTCCAAGGTTGGGGAGTTGGTCGACCATCGTGCCACCTCAGTCGAGACCAATATCGGCCGGATTTAATCATCGTCATCCGGACACAGCACGGCGAATCCTCATGGCCTCGACCGCACGTCGCATGCCATGGGCAAGGTGNTGATGCTCGTCACCAACGCCTGCGCNCCNGACCCGCGCGTGCTGAAGCAGGCCCGCTGGCTGGTGGAGGCCGGCCATCAGGTCACGGTGCACGCCTTCGATCGAGGGGAAGATCACGCCCCGCTCGAAACGGTGGACGGCGTCAACGTGGTGCGGCATCACCTCGGCGTGCACCCTTACGGGGCCAGTTTCGCCACGCTTCGCGGCCTGCGTACCTTCCGCCAAAGCGCGCTCAGGGCGTGCGAGGACGCAACACCAGACCTCGTGGTCTGCCACGACGCCGACACGCTGCCGCTCGCACGAAGGCTGCGAAAGAAGCGTATTGCGACCGTGTTTGACATGCACGACCTGCGCCACACCTGGGCCAAAATTGGCGCACCCAACCGGCTCGACCGGCGCCTCGCCAGCCGTTGGCTGGAGCAACGCACACGGCAAGGCTTGCCGCACGCGGATCTGATCGTCACGACCAGCGGTGCCGTCACCGAAGGCGGCCATCCCGGCCTTCAGCAGCAGGTGGAGGCATGGGGCCATCGGGCCCTCGTCCTCGAGAACCGACCTGACAAGGGAAGCTTCCGACCAGCAACACCCGACGGGACATGGCGCGTGGCTTGCCTCGGTCGTGTCCGTGACCTGGCCACCGCTGACCTGGTGGTGCAAGCGCTCACGTCGATGCCGCTGGACCAGCGACCGGTGTTGCGCTGGGCGGGCGACGGCGTGGCCGCTGAAGCGGCTCGGCAACGTCTTGCGAACGCCGAACTCGAGGTGGAAGTCGAGGGGACCTTTGCGCATCAGGACCTCGATCGGCTGCACGACGGCGTGGACGTGTCCATTGCGCTCTACGACCCGAGCCGAGGCAACATCGCTGACGGCGCCTTGCCCGTTCGCATGTTCGAGGCGGCCGTGCGTGGTGTGCCGAGCGTGGTCAACGCCGGAGCGCTGATGGGCGACATCGCCACGAGCGAGGGTATCGGCGTTGCATGCGAATGGAACGATGCTGAGGCACTTGTTGCCGCACTCCACGATGCGCGAGCCCTCACCGTCCCCGAAAACGCAGGACGGATGCCAGATGGTATGCGCGCAGCGTGGCTCGAAGCCATCGAGGGCCTGCTGGCGTAGCCCTCACACGAAGGGCGGTCGGACGACCACGGCACGAATCGCCTTGCGAGGACTGGCTTGAACCAAGACCTCGTCGCCTTCGCGAACGCCGGCGATGTAGCCGATGCCAATGCCGACGTTGTCGAGCGAAGGCGCGGGAGCGCCGGACGTGAGTTGTCCGATGAGCGCGCCGTCGAGATCTGTCACGGGCTTTCCGGGCCGTGGAAGCGGCCCCTTCTCGAGGTAGCGTACGCCCCACCACCGTGCGTCGTCGTCGCCATGGCTCCGCATGTTCTCAGCACCAGGGTGGTCATGGTCGAAGCCCCAGCCGAAGGGCACGTTGGTCTCCCATGAGTCACGCGCTAGGAAGGCCTCGGCTTCTGTGGTGGCCAAGGACGGCCAAAGGAAGTCTACGCCAGAAAGGAGGAAGCCCTTCTCGAGGCGGAGCGTGTCACGTGCACCAAGGCCCACCGGTGTGGCTCCGGCCTCGATCAGGGCACGCCACAAGGGCGCAGCGTCGCCGTTGGGCACGAGGATTTCGTAGCCGGCTTCGCCGGTGTATCCAGTCCCTTGGATGAAGCCGCTGATGCCGAGAGCAGCGCCGTCCAGGGGCGACCATCGGAAGCGTCCCACATGCGCGCCCTCTCCGAGCACCGCGACGAGCACGTCCTTGGCCCGAGGGCCCTGAAGCGCCAGAATGGCCGTCTCGTCGGAGATATCCTCGAGCGTCACGGAGCCGTCCTCGGGAAGATAATCGCTGAACCATTGGTGCATGACGGCGATCATCGAGGCGTTGGGTACGCCTAGGATTTCGTCGTCCGAGGTGACGGCGAAGATCATGTCGTCGATGATGTGCCCGTCGTCGTCCATGAAGTGGGTGTAGGCGCAGCGGCCCGGCTTCACGGCCGTCACGCGCTGGGTCGCGAGGGTCTGAAGCCAACCGCGTACGTTTGCGCCCTTGAATCGGAACAGGCCCATGTGCGACACGTCAAACAGTCCCGCACCGGTCCGGGTGGCCACGTGCTCCTCCGAGATTGAGCTGTACCAGATGGGCAACTCAAAGCCGTGGAAATCCACGATGCGCCCGCCAAGCGCGACGTGCTCGTCGTAGAGGGGAGTTCGCACCAGCGGTCCGTCGCTCATGCCCGGGACTCAAGTCCGCGGTTCTTCAACCTGTGACCCCGCGTCCACGGGGAGGGTCCGTGCCAGGCGAAGCACGTGGTCAACCAAGTCGTCCAGCGTCGAGGCCTCCACCGCAGGATTGGCGATGACGGAACGGAGCACGACCCGCTGATCCAAGTCGGCACGGCTGACCATGAATTTCCCTTCCTCAAGCAGGGCGGCACGAAGGGCGGCGTTGTGCGCGTCGATCGTTTCACCGAGGTGCGGCACGCCCTCAGGCACGTGACGGAAGCACACGTTGGTCCACGCGGGTTCCCCAACCAATTCGAGGTTCGGTTCGTTGCGGACCCGCTCAGCCAAGTGGGCAGCGAGGTCCATGTATTGGTCCACGAGCGCACCCCAGCCCGCATCCCCGCGGGAGCGCCACGCCAGGAAGAGTTTGAGCGCGTCGTTTCTGCGGCCGCATTGAAGCGACAGGCGGCCGAGGTCCTGCTCTTCCGCATCGTCGTGAAAGAGGTAGTGGGCCTCGTTGNCGTGCGCACANGCGGCTCGNAGCACTTCGGCGCGCTTCACGATGAAAGCGCTGCACACCAAAGGNAGACCCATCATTTTGTGCGCATCCCANCACACGCTGTCGGCACGCTCCACGCCGTCCATCAAGTGCCGATGGGTGGTCGAGAAGAGGCAGGAACCACCCCACGCCGCGTCAACGTGGAGCCACACGCCATGCGTTTCGCAGACGTCGGCNATGCCGTCGATCGAGTCGAAGGCTCCGCGAACCGTCGTGCCGCTCGTGGCCACCACGCACAGCGGACGACGGCCCATGTTCGCCTCGCGGCGGATGGCGTGGTCGAGCGCCGAGGGGTCCATCCGACCGTGGCCATCGGTGTCCACCTTGATGAGGTTCGCAAGACCGAGACCGAGGACGTTCGCGGCCATGGCCACCGAATAATGCGCCTCATTGGACACGAACATGCACCACGAGCGCCCGTCAAAGCCGTCGTGACCGGACGCAGGGATGGCGGCTTGTCGGGCGCACAACACGCCCATCAGGTTCCCGCTCGAGCCGCCCGTGGTCAGCGTACCTGCTCCTGTGGGCATGCGCAGGTGTTGACGCATTCTGTCGAGCACCGCCGTCTCAATCAGGCTCGCCAACGGCGCAATTTCGTAGGTGTACATCGAGGTGTTCGTGGCCGCCGTGACCAATTCTCCTGCAAGACCTTCGGGCGTTAGCCCGCCCCACAGGGGGTTCATGAATCCAGGCTGATCGGTCCGCACCGCTTGCGAAAGGTAGGTGCGGATGTCACTCAACACACGGTCGAGACCGGCACCGACNAGCGGCAGGTCAAGGTCGGTGGTTTTGCGAAGGCTGGCTGGAGACACGTCATGCCTGATTCGGCCGTCCTTGGGTGGCTCCAAGTGTGCCAAGACCTCGGCCAGAACCGACTCGAGGAAGCGCGAGTCGCCTTCCTCCATGGACCCCGGGGGCCATTGGCGGCCTTTGAAGGACGCCCTTCTCCCGCGCACAACAGAAGGGTCGTGGAATCAAAATGCAACATGCATGGGAGATGATTCAACCTAAATACCGCGGGACACAGGAAGGCTCATGCTCGGACATACGGCCGCGACGTGGCTTGAACGACTCCACCATCAACTTGGACTCGGACTCCGCTCACGCGGCTGGTCACAAGCCAACATTGCNGACATCCTTGGCACCACGCAATCCACCGTCTCGCGCCAGTACCACCGCGACGCACCGNCCATGGGGCCCTCTGCAGACGAGGTGATGATCGACGGTTGGGCGAACGAATTGGCCAANGCGCTCGACCAAAACGGCGAGGACGTCCGCGTCCTCCGCCAGCGCTTCATCGTCGAAGTGCAGCTGTCCGGNAACCAAACCCTGCGCTACGACAAGTCGCTGACCGGCACAGACTTGACCGGCGATCAAGCAGATTTGGCCCTCCTGCGACGCTTGGAGTGGGCACGTGGCCGCCTCGACCCTGCCCGGCTGCTCAACTGGATTCCTGCGGTCGGGTTCAACCTCGCCGCGTGTGCAGAAGAAGCAAGCTCTACCGAGGAGGTGGCTGCTTACCCCGGGAAGATCACGGTGGTGGACGGCGCACTCAAGCATCATTCCACGCCGGCCATGGGCGCCTCGAAGAGCCTGGCCAGCCTGCTGATGGACGTGCGAGCCTACGATNCAGAACGCACGGCCGTGCTCAACCTCCGGGCCCCTTCCAACGAGCAGGGCCCACGNATGGACATCATCGACCGCGCCTTGGGCGCCCTNGANTGGAACGTNTCCGANGCACCCCGTGGCGTGCTNGAGGGGCGTNAGGGCCCCATCGACGTGGTGCTNGACCGAGGCGGCTACGGCTGGGAACCGGGCCTGTACGTTTTNGGGCACCACCCCTTGGACGTGGTGGACCGCGCCAATCGTCTCATGGCNGTGCTTCACGTGACGGAGGCGACGGCATGAGGTCGCTGTTCATGGTCGCCTTGCTGCTGTGCGCCAGCCTCAGCGGCTGCCTCGGCGAGGACCTGCTCCTGNCCGAGGATTGCAGCGAATTCGAAGCCACGCTTCGAGAAGACGATGGCGTGTTGCGCGTCCTGACCTACGACATCGCTTCCCTATCAGAGGAATTCCTCCAGGACTTCACCAACGAGACGGGCATTGAGGTCGAGCTCATTCGTGCCGACGACGCTGGAAGCATCCTCGAACAGGTGTTGCTCTATGGAGGTGCACCCCAAGTGGACGTGGCCCTCGGATTGGACGGCAGCTACCTGCCCTTCGCCGTCAACCGCTGCCTCATCCAGCTTCATGGCGTGGACCTCACAGGNCTTGACGGCGCTGTGCTCGAGGAAGGGGCCGGCCTGACGGATCACGGCGTCCCCTTCGATCACGGCTACATCTGCCTCAACGTTGACGGCGCCGTGGTGGAAACCATGCCGACGAGTTTGTGGAACCTGACCGAAGACGAATGGACCGGCAAAGTGGCGATTCCATCACCGCTCAGTTCCTCTCCTGGACGGGCTTTTTTCCTCGCTACTTTGCAGGGGCTCGGCGACGACGCCTGGTCGTGGTGGGAAGCGATGCTGCTCAACGAGCCCATCATCACCACCGGATGGTCCGAAGCCTACGAGATCCACTACAGCGGCGGGTATGGTGTTTGGGAAGAAGGCCACGTCGGCGATGCTGCGGCCACCGTTTCCTATTGCCACTCACCCGGCGTCGANGCCTACTACAGCGACAACAGCACGCAATCCACCGCCATCGCGCTCCCGGGCGCGGTCTACCACCAAATCGAGTACGGCGCGGTGCTNGCCGGTGCGGCCAACACCACGGCTGCGGAGGCCTTCCTCGCGCACTTGGTGAGTCCTGAAGCCAACGCCCAGATGCCGTACGAGAACCTGATGTACAGCGTGCTTGAGGGCGCAGACCTGCCCGAAACCAACGGATACCGCCACCACAGCTTGGTCCCTGAAGATGCAGCCGCTGCCCTCGGCGGCATGGACGTCGCCACCCTCGAAGTGATGCTCGCCACCTTCAGCGCCCTGCTTGAGGGCTGAGCGTGCGTCGCCTCCGTGCCGTTCTTGCGGAGTCCCTTCCGCTGTTTGGCTTGGCGNTGGTTATCCTTGGCCCGATGGTCGTCGCTGTGGATCGCCTGTGGGCGGTCACGGGAACGTCACCGATCGCGGCTGCCCTCGACCTGTCCCCAACGGGCCANCAGGCGCTGTGGACCGCGACCGCCTTGGCGACCTTGGCCGCGGTGGGGACCGTCATGCTCGGNGTGCCGGTCGCCTTNGCGCTCGCCGCAACACCAGACCCGTGGCGGCGGCGGTTTCGTGCCCTCATCGCGCTGCCGTTCGT
Organism: Methanobacteriota archaeon; assembly: GCA_002694585.1. Lineage (GTDB taxonomy): Archaea > Thermoplasmatota > Poseidoniia > Poseidoniales > Poseidoniaceae > MGIIa-L3. The sequence continues at coordinate 846 of NZMM01000023.1, read as the reverse complement.
GTGTCCGTCCATCGTGGCCGCGGTTGGGTTTCTCGCGCTGATGGACCTCTTGGGTGAGGGCGGTCAACGCTTNCGTGGCNTGTCGGCNTGGCCGGAGGCTGGCCCAGGCACCGTCGTGCTGCTGGTGGCGATGGTGTGGTTCAACCTCTCCTTGGCGGTTCGGGTGGTGGAACCAAGCCTTGCGAGGGCCGACCCAAGGTACCTCGAACAGTTGCGCCTTCTTCCGCAAGGCCAGACGCTTGCCGGTCGAATCCAAGCCTGGTGGGCGCAGCTNCTCGGACCGGGCCTCATGGCTGCGGCTGGGCTGACCTTCACCTTCGCCTTCACGTCCTTTGCCCTCGTGCGCTGGTTGGCCCCGGACACCCTGACGCTCGAAGTCCTCCTTGCTGAGCAAGGCAGCGGTGCGGGAATCCCGGGTTACCGTGTTGACCTCAGCCGGTTGGTCCTCGGCGCCGCCGTGGCTCAAGCGGCGGTTCTTCTGATCGCNGTGAGCGTCATCAACGCCATGCAGCGGCGTCATGCCTTCGCGTTGGACGCCGCNCCCAGCGAAGCCGTCCGGTCGGGTTTGGCNTCGGGCCTTTGGGGCGAAGCGTGGCTTCGCTGGACCGTCTGCGCCAGCGCAGCGGCCTTCGCGGTGCTGCCCCTCGTGCTGATCGGCGTNGGTTCGGTGCGCATGCGCACCCCGGAAGGATGGACGATGAGCCTGGACGGATGGCGGCTTGCCTTGGCCGGCGATGCAGGCGGCGTGACGCTGATGGAGGCGTTTTGGAGCACCTTCCACACCGCGGCCCTGACCGTGGCGTTGGCCGTGCCTGCAGGGTGGTACCTGGCCACACAGGTCCACCG
>NZMM01000022.1 GCA_002694585.1 Methanobacteriota archaeon | reverse complement strand
CCCCTCATGGCCGCCATGACGCTCAAGAACACGCCAAATCCGAGCGTGACCATCATGCCGCCGCTGAGTTTCATCACGCATGCCCCTGGTGTGGGTGGCCACGGCGCTGTCCCGCGCGCCGTGGCCGGTGGGGTCTGGACCCCCGACCTAGGTCGGTGCCGTCATCGCCCGAAGGCTCCGTTTGGGACAGCATGNCATCCGCGGAGGGGTCTATAGCCTCAACGCCGTTGTGCAAAGCGCATCGCTGGTTCAGCGGACCCCGCAAGGTCTCCGGCAGCCTCTGGCGCACTCAGGCCGAGCCGGTAGCACAATTCCAGGTGCGGACGTGACCATGGATGGCCCACATCCTGCTCCAACCTTGACCAGCCTCGCGGCGTGATGCCCTCAAGTGATTCGTCTGTGCTTTCCAACAGAGGTACCCATGCGTGTTCGTCCGCCCGATGGCGCGATGCAATCGCCTTCAGTCCCATCTCCTCGAACACGGCCATCGCTCGGGCGCGGGGGNAGGCGCGCGGGGCGACCACCAGGAAACGGCCTCCAGCCTCGAAGACCGCGAGCGGAGCCACGTCGTCGGGAAGGGCGTCGAGGAAGGATTCCAGCCGGCGCTCATCGTTGATCTTGTTCGGGAGCAGCGCCACCACCGCCGTCCTGTCTTTCGTGCCCACCACGTGGGTGCTCACCTCGAGGCTCAAACGCTCAGGCCGTGGGGCAGCGGGCTGTTGCTTCGCGCTCGCCTTTTTCGCCTGACGTGGCGGGCGTTTTGGCATCACTTCNGCGTCTGTGGCCNTNGGGAGCGTGCCGACCCAGCGGCGCAGNGGCTGGTGNATGAGGNCNTCNTCGAGGACGGTGCACGCCCACCGCGTGCGCCCGTGAAGGCTGCCCGGCACGCGNATGATGCGNCGCGTGTCCGCCGTGACCGTCGGNTCNACGGCATGGCCTGCGGCCATGACGCGCTCGAGCAGCGCTTGACGATGTTCGCGCACTGCCTGTTCACGTNCGCGTGGATCGGCCACCTCGAACGGCGTTCGGTCGGGGTCCCGCAGGATCACGTGGAAGCCTTTCCCGCCAGAAAAGGTGACGTGAAGCAACTCGAGCTCGGTGTGTTGGTTCAACCAGAGGAGCAGGGCAGAGGTTCGTTTCCTGACCTCCTCAAGGCGCTTCATCGAGAAGGGTCCGAGGTCCATGTCGAACACGACGAGATGGTCCAACAACACCGGCGCTGGCTTGGTGTCGTCCCGCAGTCCTGGAAGGTTGACCGGATCCAACCACGCCGAGGTTGAGACGTACAGGTCTGNAGGAGGCTTGGTGGACANATGGCGCGCCAGCGCCTCGCCTCCGGAGAAGCGCCGCTTGGCCATCACCCACCGACCTTGCGCTTGCCTCCACCGCACATGATGCCGGGANGGATGGGCCAACCACGAGAGGTCCACCACACCAGGNTGTGCGTACCACGCGGCGAGGACGGCATCCTCGTGCTGCGTCAACTCGCTCACGGGNNGGTGTGGAAGAGGCAGGACTTGAGCCAACCGATGGGGGTTCAAGGGTGGCGACGTGGTCCGATGCGCTCATATACTGACGGCAGGTCGCCGAGACGTTCACCATGAAGCGAGGTTCCCGTGCGTGGAAGAAGACCGGTAACCAGCGGTGGAAGTGGCGCAAGAAGAAGCTGCGACGCCGAAAGCGTGCGCGCCGACAGGCCAAGAACTGATTTTGCGCCAACAATCGGGGGTATAGTATAGCTTGGTAGTACTGCGGGCTCCAGTTGCACGGGAATGACGACGTGTGGGTTTGCTGACGGTTGATGACCAACTGGAGCGCCGACCCGTGTCTCCCGCACGACGCTCGCTCACACAAGAGCAGCGGGATCCAGAAGAAACCCGCCGGGCAGGGTTCAAATCCCTGTGCCCCCACCTTATTCCTCANTCCAAAAGCAACGTAGAACGGCCCCATTGGACCGTGTTCNACTGNCNTNGCTGACGCNCATCAGTGANGGTAAATCAAATCCNTTCGGTCGAATTCAGACCAAGGGGTTGCCGTCGGCGTCGTCGATCTTGCCCATGATGATCATGATCGACTGAACGAGGGCCCATGGGCCGATAATCAGGGCACCGAATCCAAGGGTGAGCACCGTGACGAGGAGCTGGGTGAGGCCCATACCCTTCTTGCCGAGGTAGAAGTTGTGGACGCCGAAGGCACCTAGGAAAAATCCGAGCAGGAAGGCGACCATCTTCTGTTTCGGTGCTGCGGCGGGCATGGTGGCTTGCATTGGGGCTGCTTGCATGCGAGAAAATCCCCTCCACGGATTATATCCCTTCCTCCGAACGAGGCGTCATCATGTCTGAAATCACACGAGGGGACGGCCTTGCGCATCGTGCAAATTTCCAGTGGCCATCATGATGAGTTCGATGAGGGCCCAAATGCCGGTGATGATGGAGCCGAGCCCCAGCGTCAACACGGTGATGAGCAACTGTGCGACGCCTCGACCGGTGTGTCCAAGGTAGAAGTTGTGGACGCCAAAGACGCCGAGGAACAAGGCGAGAAGAACGCCGACAAGGAGTTGTTTGGGCGGGTTTTGCTGCATCATCATCATCTGGCCCTGGCCCATTGGGGCGGCCATGGGCTGTCCGGTCATCATGGGCTGGCCTGCTTGCATGCCAGCGGTTTGCGTGACCGGGATCGCCACCGGCTGACCGGTGACCATCATCTGTTGTCCGGTTTGCACGGGTTGTGCTTGTTGCGGCTGCTGGGCGGCAGGGTCCCACGGGGCGGTTCCTTCGGGTTGCATGCTGCATGCTGAGCATCCCGCCCCATCAAGATGCCCCTTCTTCGGCGCACAGGTCAGGACGTCATCTTCATGCAGGTCACCCACGTCCACGGAGCATGGCAGCACCGCGTCTCTTGGCCGTGGCCCTTGTCACGCTCCTGCTGGTTCCGCTGGCCGGCTGTTTTGCGCCCGTTGAAGGCGTGGCCATCGAAGGTCACCAAGGCCAGGTGCTCCTCGAAGGCCAAACCCTGACCATGCCCACGACGGCACCTGGGCCGCTCGCTGAAGAGGTCGCTCCGTGGTGGGAGCGGACGACCTTGGACCTCGACCGGAACGGTGTCCACGATGCGCTTGACGGGGCACTCGGTCCAGTGTGGATCGGTTTGTCGTACGGCACCAGCGTTGACGAAGACCACGTGGCGGCCGTGGAAGCCCTTGACCTTCCCGTCGAATTGGTCGTGCCCGCTGTGGACGCCCTCTTGCTCGGTCAAGTGGACGCCAGCATGATCCCCACTTTGCGCGCCCTTGATGACGTGGTCATGGTCGAAGCCTATGGCGAACTGGTCTTTTGGGGCGACGTGCAAACGCCAGCGGTCAAGGCGAGTTCTTCGTCGGTTTACCCAGAGGGCGCGTGGGACCTCGGCGTCAGCGGCGAAGGCGTCGTCATCGCCATGGTGGACACCGGCGTGGACAACGAGCACCCTGGATTGAACGAGAAATTTGTCGCAGGATACGACGCCGTGTGCTTCCTGCACAGCGGTGTGCACCAGTGCGTCCTCGCCGGTGGTCGTGCAGAGGACGGCTCCTTTGACCCCGACGACGCCCATCAGCACGGCACGGCCTGCATGGGCATGGCCGCCGCGACGGGCAAGATGGCCGACGGCTCGGACTCAAACTTCACCGGGTCCGCGCCCGATGCGGCGCTCGTTGATGTGCGCATCGGCACGGACGTCGGCGCAGGCCCCTTCGAGAATTACCTCATCGCACAGGAATTCTACGAATCGGCCATGAACGGCCTCCAGTGGATCATCGACCACAAGGATGACGCTTGGGCCGGTGCCGATGAATCGGAGCACGGCATCGACATCATCTCGCTGTCCTGGGGCATCACCAGCCACGAAGGCGGCGGCTCAGACGGCGAGGACATGCACAGCCGCATCCTCAACGAAGCCATGGAAGCCGGGGTCGTGGTGAGCGTTGCTGCAGGCAACGACGGCCCCGACAACGACGGCCTTTCGGGCATGGGCTCCTCCTCGCTCTCCATCACGGTCGGGGCCACGGACGACAAGGACACCATCGACCGCGAAGACGACACCGTTGCCGGGTACTCCTCCCGCGGACCGCGTCGCGACAACGGAGACAGTAACCCGCTCAACGAACTCAAGCCCGAGGTGACCGCGCCGGGCACCAACATCGTGCAGGCCGAGGGGTGCGTGACCAGTGCAGGATGCCACAACGACGTTCCCGGGCAAGACGCGGCCGACAACGGCTACACCAACCGCGGGTCCGGCACGTCCTACGCCACCCCCTCCGTCTCTGGCATCATCGCGCTGATGATGGAAGCCAACCCCGACCTTTCGCCGATGGAAATCAAAGAGATCCTCAAGTTCACCGCTGAACGTCGCGGCGAGCCCTCAGCACCAGAGGTTGACCCGTATTGGAACCGTGACTTTGGCTGGGGCATGGTCGATGCGCGTGCCGCGGTTGAGATGTCCTTCATGCTGCTCGAACAAGGCACCACGGGCTCCATCGACGTCGGCGCCCAGGCGCACTTGGACAACGTCAGCCAAACGTCCTCCTTGGTCACGCTGACCGGCCAAGCATGGGCGCAGGGCGCTCCACTGCTCGCCGTCGAGTACCGCGTGAACGGCGGCGAGTGGCGCTCGGCCACTTTCGAGGCAAGCCTCGGCGACCTCGCTTCGCTCGAGCGGCTGACGTGGACGGTGGCCCTCGACCCCTCGGCCTTTGGCGCAGGCGATCACGAGGTCGAGGTTCGGGCGCTCACCGAAGACGGGTTCTCCTTGAGCAGCTTCGCGACCTTCACCGGCAGCGCCGCCCAATCAGGCGCAACAGGCGGTGCATCGCTCATGACCGTCGCCTTCGTGTTGTTCGCCATGGCGCTGGCCGCCGTGGTGGTGGTGAAAAGCCGCGCAGACACGCCGCTTCGCCTGTCTGAGGAAGCGGACGCCAAGTTAAACAGCCCGCCTGCCCCAATCCAAGAAGACGAGTCAACTTCCTCCTCAGTTTGACCCCCACGTCTTGAAAAGCGAGTCCGGAGTCGGTGGCGCATGCGGACGTACGCCGAACGTGCCCGGGCCATCCAGCCCACTGGCGTTCGCAAAATGTTCGATTTGGCCGGCGAGGACACCATTTCCTTTGGTCTAGGCGAGCCGGATTTCCAGCCCCCGCCCGTGGCGATTGAAGCCTTCCACCAAGCGATGTTGGACGGTCGGAACAAGTACACGACCACCGCGGGTCTCCCCGCCCTTCGCGAGGCCATCGCCAAAGGATGGGACGCCTACGCACCGGGGTTGACGGAAGACAACGTGTGCATCACGATGTCCGGAACCAACGCGCTGATGAACCTCTTTCTGACCCTCCTCGACCCCGGAAGGAAGGTCCTCCTCCCCGAACCGTACTTCCCGTTGTACGGTCCTGACGCCACCTTGGTGGGCGGAAGCGCGACCTACTACCCGTGCCGATTTGAGCACGAATTTGTCCCTCAAATCGAGGACCTTGAGGCGCTCGTTGACGAGGACACGGTCGCCATCCTCTACAACTTCCCGTCCAACCCGACCGGGGGCACCATCAACGCTGCACAGCGCGACGCGCTGCTCGAGTTTGCCCGGAAGCACGACCTGTGGATCATCAGCGACGAAGTGTACGACCGCATCATCTTCGAGGGCGAGCATGTCTCCTTCCTGGGTGCCGGCTACGACCGCGTGTTCGTCGTCAATTCTTTCTCGAAAACCTTCGCCATGACCGGCTGGCGCATCGGGTACGTCATCGCGGAAAACGTCGAACACATGAAGCAGGTCACGAAAATCCAGTACTACCTGACCGCCTGTCCCAACGACGCCATGCAATACGCGGTGCTGGCGGCCATCGAGCAGGCCTCGGATTATCCCGACGTGCTCGCCAAGGAATTCCAAGCGCGCTGCGACCTGATCACCGACCGCCTCAACGCCATGCCCGGTGTGCAGTGCCACCGCCCCAAGGGTTCCATCTACGTCTTCCCCAAAGTCGAGGTCCCCGGATACACCAGCGAGGAACTCGCCCTTGAGGTCCTCAAAGACGGGGTATTGTGCTCACCGGGAACGGCCTTCGGGCCGAGCGGCGAGGGTCACCTCCGGTTTGCCTACACCATCGGCCGCGAGGACATCGCGAAAGGCATGGATTTGTTTGAGGCCACCCTTCACCGGCTCCGAGGTTGATGCCCATGTCGATGGTCGGGGTCGGTGTTCGGCTTCTCCTCGGCGTCGTGCTCGGTCACCTGTTGCCTCGCTTGCCGATGCTCATCCTGTGCCGAACCAAGGGCTTCAACCTCAGGTTCGCGCCTCACCCCGCTCCTCCCCGGCTCAATCCGCACCTGACGGCCCGCGTGTTGCTCATGCGCCGGCTGTGGTGGGGCGTGCTCCCACTGACCCTCCTTCCGTTGTTGTTTGGTGCGGCAAGCCTGAGGAGCGGGGACCCGGCCTTCGGTTTTGGCCTGTGGGCGGGTGCAGGATGGACAGCCATTCAGCGCCTTGTGGCGTTGACCGACCCCGACACGGTGCCGATTTCCATGACGACAGCGCTCAGATTGCAGGCGGTCATGAACGCTTGTGACGATGAAGCGGCATGTTGTGCTCATCCAGAGCCGGTATGGGAGGTGATGGGCGTCCGCTGCGCGGCGTGCCGCACCGAACTCGACCCGATGCCTCGACCCGACCTCGGGCGGCCTCGGAGCGAGCGCTTGCCGATGGCCATGCTCCGCTTGTGGCTGGCCGACGGCCACGCGTTGGGGCCGACGGAATCCGATGCGTAGGTCCAAGGTCGGTCTTGCGGACGCGTCGAAACGGACCAACCTCATAGCCTGTCCAAGGTCAGAGCGATAGGATGCAGCCGCGGCGGGCTCCTTTGCTGCCACGGCTCTGGCTCAGTTTCATCCTCCTGCTCCAGGTCTTCGCCACGCCCTTCGTTGCGTTCAGTTTGACCTACTTGCTTCAGTTTGAATGGAACGATGCGCAAGCTTCCCTTCAGTTCCGATTTGACATGATGCCATGGATCACCGCGGCTTCCCTGAGTTACGGCATGTTGGCCTTCCTGTTGGCCGCAGTGTTCGGGGGTTGGCGTCCCCTGCCGGTGGTTGAACGCGGCGGCTGGGCCGCGGCCTTGGGCTTCTCACGCGCACCACGTCAGGCGGACCTCATCCGAAACGCGCGTCACGATTACGCCCAATCCAGCCATGGACGTCTGGCACTGCTGACGCACGACCGCGTCCAGCAGGGCCATCCAATCACGGTCACCCACGGTGGGCTCATCCTTCTGGCCGTCCCCTTCCAGACCGTCTTGGTGATCCTGCCCATTGCGCTGATCGTGGCGATGCCGGATGGCTTGGTCCATGAAGACCGGAAGTTGGTCATGGCCTTCTTGCTCTACGTGCTTGCGTTGCTGTTCACCTTCCGCATCTACCACCTCTTTGCTGCACGGTTGGTCGGCGCGGCCGCCACCATGCGCCGATTTCTGATCACCGTGACCCGGCTGTCCAACCTCGCTCCAATCTTCGTCCTGTGGTTGTTGGGTCGATTGGCCAGCACCATCGTGCTCGCTTGGTTCGGCAGTGACGTCGACCTCACCATGAACCTGGAGCAAGCGGTGTTCGGTACGCTCCTCNGCGATGCNGTGGTTCCGGACAGTTCCTTCCTNGACCTGATGACCGCCCTTGCCGTGATTCCGNTGTCCGTGCACGCCACGCTGGCCTGCNTGGAAGGCGGTGGCCTGACCGTGCCGCGCTGGCTCAGGCCCTCTGAGGAGCGGCAAGAGCGTGCNGTAGAGCAGGCTGCCCAACGGCGTCACGACCGGTTTCAAGCCATTGTTGAAGCCGTTCAGCCTCGCGTTCCGCTCCCGGTTCAAACNGGGCTTGCCATGGCTGCAGGTGACGCGTTGGAGCCGCCTGAGGGCGAACCCCTCGANGAGGAAGACGCTCCCGGTTTCGCCGTCCGTGGCCTCGGTTGAGGGTTGAACAGGCCACGGCGACCTTCATATGCCCCTCCTGTGTCGCTGAACTGTGACTTCCATGTCCCACCGTCGAGCCTTCCTCCTTGTGGGCCTTCTTCTGTTGAACAGCCTCGCCCTCGTGGTGACGGCGCAAGGCGCTCAGGGGCGCGGTGGCAGCAAGGACGACTTCCTTGTCAACACGATTTCTGTTGGAAACGTCTCCTCACCCACGTCCGTGTGGATTCAACCCGACGGCGCTGCTATGCCGTACGTTTTCATGGACGAGTCCGTGGAAATCACGGTCGAGGTTCGCCGCCTTGGAAACGCACAACTCGGCAAATCAGCACCGGTCACCCTCGAGGTTGTGCACCCCATCGGTTACGTGATGCAAACGTGGTCGTGGGACACCAGCGAGCTGATCGGTTCCATCGGTTCNGACACCAATTCTGTGGTGTGGACGCCAGACGTGGCCCACTCCATCCTGAACACCTCCACCAACGAACTCCACGGCGGTCTCATCCTTCGTGCTTCTGTGGATTATCCGCAGGACGACCGCAACGAAAACGACGTCAAGGAGCAAGCCGTCCCTGTCGCGATTCAGTCCGATTCGATGGACGGCATCGCGGGAACCAGCCTTGGCTTCATCCCAGGCCGCTATCAGGTCAACGGTGGAGGTGCGGTGGGAGCAGGCAGTTGGACCACCGCAGGCACCGATGAAAACAACAGCGACGTGGGCAGCAAGCACTGGCGGCATTCGCAACCCGGGTCGAACTATCCGTCCAGCGCCTACGACCGGCTCGTCCGCGGTTTCTTCACGACCACGCAGGACTGTGGACCGAACGCTGCGCTCGACGGTGAACTTTCCTACGTGTACCAAATTTACGCGTGCCGTGACGCCTTTTACGCGAACAATTTCATTTCAACGCAGTTCCATGTCCGTGCTTGGGGTGCGACCAACAACGGTGACGCCGTCTCGATCGAGTTGTGGCGCCCATCCGGGAGATACAACGACCCCATGCAGTCGCTCCACTGGAACCTGACCAAAGGCGCACCGGCCAGCGGTTCTGGCGATTGGACCAACCTCTCGTGGGACCCTCAGGTGGACTGGGCACAGATTCCAACCCTCAGCAACCCTGACATCTTCCTCGGNGGNAACACGTGGTACTACGGCCTCCTGTTTTACTCGGACAGCAGCGGTGCNAGCGAAGGCATGCACGTCGACGACTTCATCCAGTTNGGCATCAGCAAGGTCGACGAGTTCACCTTAGATGTGGATTGCAACAACCCGGAGAGCGGCTTTGCCTCACCACCAAACGGCCTGCTGGTCCTGAAGTGTGACGTCACCAACAACGGGTACAAGCCGGCCCCTGTCCGCGTCTTTACCGAGGTCAGCAACGCCTCATGGATGAGTCCATACCTGCAGATCCGCATCGACGCTGACCTCAACCCGAACGACCACGACAACAACGTCATCCTCCAGAACTTCGACGCAGGCATGACCACCAGCGTATGGCTCAACCTGTCCATCCCACCAGGCTCCGACGTGCAACAGCAGGATTGGAACGTGACCTTCTACGACCACACCAACGGTGAGATGAAGGGCATGCTCACTGTTCCGGTGGGCGTGACCGAACAACACAGCGTCCAACTCGACAGCAACACTGCATTGCTCGCGGATACCCTGCTGCCCGGCGAGTCCGGGCTCATTCCGTTCCGCTTGCAAAACACCGGAAATCGGGACGCGAATTACCGTCTGAGTGCGGTCTTTTCCGAATCGGACTGGACCGGACTTGTGGTGAACGATACCGGCGCGATTGTGCCGCTTCCAATCAACCTGAAGAAGGGTGAATCGATGAACCTGCACCTCAACGTGACGGCCTATGAGTTGGCGACGCCGGGCACGG
>NZMM01000021.1 GCA_002694585.1 Methanobacteriota archaeon | reverse complement strand
CCCTCGTTGACCGTCAGCGTGGATTGTTCCGAGGCGCCAAGCACCAAAGCCGATGCTGCACGAATCCACACGTCGACGGTGCATGTGGACAGCGTGGTACCGCCGTGTGCGAGGTTCACCGTGAGATCGAGGTGACCGCTCGGCGCATCAAGGGTGGCGGTGAACGTTCCCGTCCAGGTGCGGTTGTCGCCTTCTGTTGTGTTGACCACATCCGTGATCTCAACCTCGAACAGATCATCGAAGCCCAACGTCGCGTCACCGACACCGTGCTGGATGAAGGAAACAGACGTCGCTTGCCCTGGAACCAGTGCGACGGTCTCGGGACAGGTGAGGCTGGGAGTGCTTTCTGCGCCAACGTGGGGAATCGGGAGCGTGCTTAGCAAGATGAGCAGCACCAGCCATGCTGCTCGCATGGTCCAGTCTCGTCCTTTTCGTCCTTCAAGTCGTCGTTCATCTGTCCGCTCAGAACAAGGTCGGAATGGGTTCACTCAGGTGTGGGCCATCCTCGGTCGTGCGGTTCACGCTCATGCCCACGGCCCATGCGACCACCTCAGGGCTTGGTGGCACCCTTCCTTCCACCAACCAAGCCTCGAGGTGATTTTTGGACAGCACCACGGGCATGCGGAGGTGCACGTGGGCGATGGACGGCGCAGCATCTTGCGTCAACAACGCGAATCCCTCCAACCCCTCGGGATGCAGCAGGCCTGCCAGCCACATGATTTCTCCAGATTGGAGCGCGTGGTGGTAAGGATGGCGTCCAACCGGTGATGCCAGCCATTCGTACCACCCTGTGGCAGGGACTGCCATCCTCGCTGTACGCATCGATTGACGAAACACAGGTTTCTCTGCAGCCGTTTCGATGCGCGCGTTGATGGGTGCCTTTCGCGGCTCTTGGCTCGACGTGAACCCCCATCGTCCAAGGCCAAGATCCATTTTTCCCTCGTCCATGGTGAGCACAGGGTGCACATCGGTGGGTGCGATGTTCCATCGCGGTGAAGGGTCAAGATCGGTCATCACGTTCAGGTCGACCAGTGCGTGTTCCAGACGAGCACCGAATGCAAATCGGCCGCACATGGTGCTCACACAGGGTCTGGAAGTGCAGCATCGAGCGCAGCCATGTCGAACTCGGCTGCGTTCATCGGGACCGCCAACTCAAATCCATCGCTCACGTGAGGATCAATTTCACCAAAGCAGCCAACCCATGCGCCGTTCACCACCACGCGAGCTGCGCGCCCTGCGAGCCACGGACCGTCGCCGTCCGGCAATGGCTCGATGGTTACGCCGGTGGCTTCAGTGGCCCCCAATGCGCCCATGAAGGCCTGAATGCGTCCTCGAACCGCAGCAAATCCACCGCTCGCCTCAGCAGCAAGGAAGGACACGCGGCCCGCGTTCTTGTGGTCACGGACCACCGTTCCGAGTTCAAACACGGCTTGGGGCAAGTCATGGTGACGGTTGGCCGCCAGCAAGCGCAACAGTCCCGGCAGGAGGTGTTGCCTCAGCACGGTGTGGTCCACCGTAATTGGGTTGGTGATTTGCGTCACGGCCCCGCTTGGCGCCCACCGCATGCGTTCGAACTGATCCTCCATGTTGGACAGCGTCAAGGATTGAACCTCAGTAAATCCGAGCCCGACCAGTGCGGTACGCACACGCCGTCGCAGGTGTGCATCCGGGCGCGGTTGGCCGTGCGAGGGCGCGGTAGGGCTTGATGCCCCGAGATCATCGTAACCGTGCCCGATAGCCAGATCTTCGATCAGGTCCACGTTGTGCAGCACGTCCAGCCTCCAACAAGGCATGGCCACCACGAAGGCATCCTCCGTTTCTTCAAGCACTTCTCCCCCCATGCGCTGGAACGCCATGCTCGCTTCGTCACGGGTGAAGGTTCGGCCCAACAGACGTTGCACAAGGTCCTTCGGAAGGTGGTGCTGCACCGGCGCGCCGGCAGGGTGTTGGCCTTGGCCCTGGCCTCCAATGACGTTCACCTGCTCGACGGTCCCCCCCATGGCCTCAAGTTGCAGGCACACAAGGTGGAGCGAGGCTTCACAGGCGGCGAGGTCCCACCCCGTCACGTCCACGAACATCGAGGTGGTGGACGTGGTCACGGTGGTGTGCGCCCCGTTGATGATCGGTGGGAAGGAAAGCACGTTGTCCTCGGCGTCGAGGAGGACAGGCACACGGTCCATGCCATCGAGGAGGTGAGCGTAGTCCACGCCCTTCGGGTGCTCGCGAAGGATGGCTTCGATGCTCATTGGTGACTCCGAGCCCAGGGGGATGAAGCGTGCGTCTCGTCCCACACAGACCGCTCGAAACGGCGCTTTCAGGCGGGCGAGGTCGTGCACGCCAATGGAGGCACGGTACCGTCCTCGACCAATGGCAAAGTGGAGCTTTTCCTGATGGTCCATCAAACGGCGGATGGCGGCATCTTTGCTGTCCTCGTCCTCGCCGAGGTTCACGCCGTGCACGATGGCACAGACAATCACTGGGCGCACCTCGCTGAGTTCATCGTCGACGGTCATGGTGGTTGTGGCAGGTTTCACCTCCAGTCCTGGACTAACCGCCTCATCGTGGAGGAAGGCACGCATCGCACGAGCAAGCGTTTCTGCAGACAAGAGATCAGGTCGATCGGGGAAAATCTCGATGTCGAGCATCTCCTCATCGCAGCGGTCGATGTCCGTTCCAAGCAGTGGAAGAGACTCCTCCAGGATGGCAATGCTGTGTTCATGACCGGCATCAGCCATCAGGGCCCGCAGCACGCTTTGCTCGACGCTGATGGTAGGCATGTGTTCACCTCGTCCAATCGGGCAACGGGCGTTCGAATCCAGCGACCCGCAAACCACTCATCACNGCTGCATCCAGCGTCGTTGCGCGAAGGTGTGCGCGCCCGAGCGCNTCGATGCTTGACAGGCCAAGNTCCCGGAGGTGATACGTCATGCCTTCTCGTAGGCGTCGCAGCGTGGCCGCGAGGGCCGCAGGACCGTCGTCCTCTGGCCTGAACACGGCCAGCCCGAGGCCACCTGCACCGAGGAGCACAAGATCCCGCCCACTCGGGCTCCAGTCGAGTTTGACGCCACTGCGCGTGATTTCAGGATCCAGCGTTGCGTTTGATGACCGCCCAGCAAGGGGCAGCATGGCAGGGAGAGGGAGGTCCGGTCGCNTCCCCACGTCCATGAAGGCNGCACACATGCCGTGCTCTGCCGCCCATCGGTGGAGGTGATTCACACGGCCTGCGTCGCCCAAGAGGGCGAAGGAGGGAGGTTCATCGCACATCGAGGTCAAGAGCACNAGCAGGGCTTCCANNGATGCGGGGTCCATCGGCGGGAGGTCACCGAGGTCGATGACCGCTCCAGCTGCAGCGGGCAGGCTCGTCCATGCCTGCACTGTGCCCTCGCCGATGCGGAGGAGATCGATGGGGCGGGGTGCTTCGTCCACGAGGAAGGGCTGCTCTGCCAACGTCTGTGCCACGTCCTCCTTGGATCGCTTGGCTCGGAGCCGTTCGCCGTTGGTGACGTGAGGCAGCACCGGCAGCGGGAGCGCCAATGGAGCGCTCCCGAGCAGCACGGTGGTGTCCACAGAGGCCCCATCCAGTGCGGCGGATGGTGTGGTNGGCATGAGTCCAAGGCCACGCATCGGGTCCTCGCGCGGGCCGCGGGGTTCATCTTCGCTTCCNTCGATGAGGTTCGGGACCAAGCAGACGGCATCNGCCGGGACCTGCCATGANGGGTCTTCGATTCTGGCGTTGACGTCCTTCAATTCGTCGGCAGACAGCGGCCTCATGGTCACGCCAGGTCCGGGTGCCGGGCATCGCCCGTCGATGACGATCATGCCGCCAAGCATGCCGCTCCCGGGGTCGTGGTCAACGTCCCCGTGGACGACAATCAAGCCTCCGCGCATGGCGTTGCCCACGCGCTTGCCAAGCTTGCCTTTGATGAGAATGAGTCCGTCATGCATCGAAGCGCCGAGGTCGTCATCACAACCGTCTTCGATGACGATGGTCCCGCCCCGCATCGACCATCCAGCCATGGGTCCGACATGGCCCTCGCAGAGCAAGCGACCGTCGTGAAGCGCGGCGCCAAACATGCTTCCAGCATCGCCGCGGTGATCGAAGGAGCCCGAGCCTCCCGTCGAAATCCAGGGTCCAAGGCGGCCTAGAGAACGAACGCGGGCTCCTTCGGGGAGGAAGGGGCAGAGGCCAGATTCACCTTCCTTTGGGACCTCTGTCCCATCCGCGGTCCATCCAATTCGGAGGATGGCGTTGCGTTCGATGGCGGTTTCCAACGCTCCCGCCAACTGTCGGTTGATGCCGATGGAACGCTCCATGAGCGGTGTGCCCTCGCCGGCCATGTGGCGTCGTCGTGTGAACGCCACATAGCCTCATCGCCGAGAGCAAGGGGTCCGTCGTGCAGTTCATAGGCCCAGTCCTGACATCGGGGAACATGACCATCAAGGTGGCCATCAACGGCTACGGCACCATCGGAAAACGCGTTGCAGACGCNGTCGCAGCCCAAGANGACATGACCGTCATCGGCGTCACGAAAACACGGCCTTCGTTCGGCTGTGATCTGGCCGTGCGNAAGGGCTACCCTCTCTTNTGCACCTTNGACGATGAGGACCGCATCCGAGCTTTCGCCNATGCAGGATANGCGTGTGGAGGCGGCATCTCCGACTTGCTCGCACAAACCGACGTCGTCATCGATTGCTCGCCCGGAAAAGCCGGGGCAGCCAACCTCGAGCGGTACAAGGCTGCTGGCGTGAAGTGGATCTTCCAAGGCGGTGAAAAGCATGCGACAACGGGCATGTCCTACACCTCGTGTGCAAACCATGCCGAGAACCTGAACGAGGAGGGGACCCGCGTGGTGTCGTGCAACACGACGGGCCTTTCTCGAACCCTCGTGCCCTTGCTCGAAGCCTGTGGCTCCCTCAAAGTTGAATGCACCATGATTCGCCGTGCAGCCGACCCAGGCGACTCCAAGAAGGGCCCCATCAACGCCATTACTCCAGTGCTCAAGGTGCCCAGCCACCATGGTCCTGACGTCATGACGGTCCGGCCGGAAATCGACATCACGTCCATGGCCGTGGCGGTCCCCACCACCATCATGCACATGCACGCCATTGTTGCCACCTTGCCGGACGGTCACGGCATGACCACGAGCAGCGTGTTGGACCTGTGGAGGTCTCAACCTCGGGTGCTGATCATGAACGGCGGCGAAACAGGCATCACCAGNACCGCAGAGGTCATGGAATTCGCACGCGACATTGGACGGACATGGGGTGATCTGCACGAGATNTTCGTGTGGGAAGACGGGGTGAAACTCGAAGGGAACAACCTGTACTATTTCCAGGCCATTCACCAAGAATCCGATGTGGTCCCAGAGAACGTTGATGCAGTTCGCGCATTGATGGGTTCCGAAGAGGACTGGCGNGCTTCCGTGGCCAAGACCGATGCCGCCATTGCAGCCTTCAACGGACTCGCTTGNGGCCGCCCACCTGTGGGAGGCCTTCAAAAGCCGACCATGGCCCCTAAGGGCCATGTCGGGTCGCTGGCTCGCCGTTGCTCTGGTTGTCCTTCTGCTCCCCTTGGGGCCTGCGTATGCAGCAAGCACCAGCGAAGCAGACCTTTCGCAAGAGGAAGACACCGGTCTTGGTCCAGTTCACGTGGTGGCTGGAAGCACCTTGACGTCCACGCTCGGCCCGGTGCCAACCGTGCTCGATTTTGGAGGCCAGTCCTTCGACCCCGTTGACCTCTCACCTCGTGCCCTTGGTCCAGATGGTTTGGCCGTGGTGCAATTTTTCCACGGCGACGGGCACGTGCAACTTGCCGCCCTTGAGGGCGTCGAGGCTACCGTACTGGACCATGTGGANCGCGCGACCATGGTGGTTCGGCTTGCTCCTGGCGCCGCATCGGTGCTCGCCGAGGACCCATCGGTCCGTTGGGTGGGGGCTTACGACGTGGCGTGGCGCATGGATGCACGCCTTGCTNACGGAGCCGTCGAACGCTATGCGCTNGTGGTGGCGGATGACGTCCACCCGGATCTCCTTCCTCGANTGGTGGTTGACCTCCTTGAAGCAGGGGCCGANGAGGCCACATGTGGCGTCGGTCAGTGCATCGTCTCCCTCGCNGCCNTGGAGCCCTCTGCACGGCCCACCTTCGTCGAAGACCTTGCGCGCGACGGTCGTTTCCTCTGGATTGAACCGGCCTATGCCATGGAGGTCCACAATGCTGTGGCCGCCGGTTTGGCCGGAGTGATTGACGTTCGCAACAACGCCAGCTTCACCCTCGACGGGTCTGGCGAGACCATCGCCATCACCGACACGGGATTGGACCGAGACCATCCTGACATCGTCGGGCGTATCGCGGTCATCGACACCAGTTTCGGNCTCGATCCATCACCCGCCGACAGCAACGCCGGCCACGGCACGCACGTTGCCTTGACCGTGCTTGGCGATGGAACCGGTGACGCCTCGACCACAGGCATGGCCCCCGCAGCCTCGTTGGTCATGTATCCGTTGGAGCACGACCCGACCGGCGTCTTTGGTCGACAAGGCTCCNTGTACGAAATGCTCAGCGACGCTGACCAAGCCACGGCGCGTGTTTCCGTCAACGCCTGGGGGTTGAACGGAGGTCACGGCGATTACACGTCCGACAGCCGATCCGTGGACCAGTACGTGGACACCTTTGGCGACCTGTTGCCCGTGTTCTCCGCCAGCGATGCCGGAACGACGGGCGTCACGCCTCCCGCGACGGCAAAGAACGCGTTGGGGGTCGGTGCATCCAACGGAACCACCCTCCTTCCTTGGTCGGATTCAGGGCAGGGCCCNCTNGCAGACGGTCGCATCAAACCTGACGTNATCGCTCCGGGGATGGCCGTGTGCTCCGGCCGGGCTGAAGAGGCGCGCTTCCCCGCTGGATCGAGCTGCGGTACGGGCACCCACGCCAACGGCGACCCGCTGTACATGAGCCTCAGCGGCACCTCGCAAGCCACGGCCGTGGCGGGCGGGACGGCAGCCCTCGTTCGAGAGTACATCCGTGAGGAGGCTGGCTTGACGGCCCCCTCGGCTGCCCTCATCAAGGCGATGCTGATCAACGGCGCAAAGGACGTCGGTGCCGCCGATATTCCAAACGGCGCCGAGGGTTGGGGCCACATCGATCTNGATCGGACCGTTCGTCCGATGGACGGCAGCACGATGCTCACCACNTTCCTTGACGACGGCCCAAGCCTTCGAGCAGGCTACGGTTTGCTGTATTCATTCGATCTTGATCCGTCCTCGGGCATCGACATCACGCTGGCATGGTCCGACACGCCAGGCAGCGCCGCCTCCGGCACGACCAGCACCCGCCTGATCAACGACCTCGATCTTGTGTTGGTCGCCCCCGACGGAACGCGCTGGCTTGGCAACGATTTTGCCAACGGCTTCTCCAGCAGCGGCGGTGCTGCTGACGACGTCAACAACGTTGAGCGCATTCGGGTTTCGCCAGGTGTATTGACCGGCACTGGTGCGTGGACTGTGGAAGTCCACCACCGTGGTGGCCAAGCCCAAGATTTTGCCCTCGTCGTGGTTGCTGATGCCTCCGCNACGCCAACCGCGGATCTCGTTGGATTGGAGCGAAGCATCCTCTTGTCCACCGATCAACCGCTCAAGGACGACGTCATCTCCATCTCCATGTCGTGGTTGAATCAAGGAACAGCGCAAGCACCGGCGCACCGTGTGGTGCTGACGGATTTGACCGAGGGCGCCGTGTTGTACGATGACCTGCGCAGCCCGCTNGGATCGGGCAGCATTGACAGCCACATCATCCTNCATACCTTTTCGACCACCGGGACACACACGCTCGAACTCAAACTCGACACGGACGANGAGGTGACCGAACTCAACGACGCCCAGCAAGGNGTGGACAACAACGTGTTCACCCTTGACGTCGAGGTCAGCGCCCTCGGCGTACGCGTGATTCCATACGCCGATGACGGTTCGCTGCCCACCACCTCACAAGAACGAGAGGCNGCCTCAAACCACGATTTCGATGTCCGAAACAGCAGCGGAATTGAGATTCCAATTCGTGTGCAACACGAAGGGACTGGGAACCGAACGGTCGCGGTGACCGTGACGCAGGTNCAAGCCATCGACGCTGCGTTCCCTGGTGTGTTGTTGTCACCCAAGGACGCGTGGTCGAAAGGCCTCAACGAAACTGGCCCGTACGCCGTGAAGGAATTCGGCGAGACGGGTGACCACAGGGACCTGACCCTCATCTTGACCGATCTTGACGCCGTCATCGGCGGTACTGGTCCGGANCGGTACGCCGCTTCGGGCACCTATGTGGTGGACGTCAAGGCGAGTTACACCGACCAACCTTTCGTCTCCCACACGCAACGCTTCACGGTCAATGTGGGGCGTGTGGATGACGTCTTGGTCGGTGTTTCGGGGACCTTGCTGCCCAACGGTGATCCCATTGCTGCAGAGCCCGGAAGTTCCGTCTCCTTTTCCATCGCCGTCATGAACACCGGGAATTCCCCTGCGCGCTACAACCTTGCATGCACGGTGGACCTTGACGGTTGGCAGGTNGGGCTTGACGGGACCGCCGCCTCCACCCTTGATTTCGAACCCCTTGACATCCTGCAGGACTTGCCCATGCCCGTCTCTGTCTCGGTGCCNCCGATCGTCGACGGTTCGCCGACGCCTGATGAGAAGGCNCAAGTCGTGTGCACCGTCACTTCGGCCACGGACCCGGACTTTTCACACGTGGAAATCCTCGAAGTGGGGGTGCTTCCTCAGGCCATGTTCTCTGTCGACGTGTCCGTCGAAGGGGAACGNCTCGGTCCGTCCGCGCTGGCTGAAGACGTCAAGGTGGACAGCGCAGAACTGGTGGAACTTGATGCGCTGGTGTCGAACCTTGGCAACGTGCCTGTGGACCTGACCATGACCATGCAACTTGGCGATCCAAAATGGGCGTATGACGCAGAAATCGACGGTGTCTCCGTCGAGCAAAAAGCAAGCATTCCGCTCACGTTGCAACCCGGTNCATCCGAGATCGTCACCTACCTTCTCCTGGTGCCCCCGACCGCTGAACAGGGCGACGCCAACACCTACCAACTCAAAACGCGAGAAAGCGCCCAATTCTTCGTCAGCAACACCACCCGATTGGTGGTCGCTGAGGAGTTGGANTACGTCCTGACGCTGCCGGAGAACGCNTCCGTGTCGGTGAACGGTGATTTCACCTTCCTNGACGTGGACATNGAAAACACGGGCACGACGCTGATGAGCCTTGCATGGGCGACGGGACTGGTCCCAGACGGATGGTCCGTCGCCTTCTCNAACCCACCCGANNTCATCGCCCCTCGAGAGGTGAAAACCGCACGCCTCGGCATCATGGCCCCGCCGGGCACGGNGGCTTCCTCCAACGCCCTGGAGGTGCTCATCGACGTCTCTGCCAACAGCGGCAGCCAGTGGCTGAACGTGAGTGAACGGNTTGACGTTGCCGTCAGCGAAACGATGCACGCCACCCTCGACGCGGGCGTGGAAGGCGCTTTGCTCGATCTCGTGCGGGGCGCCGCTGTGGAGCAGCAAATCGCTGTGGTCAACACGGGTAACCTCCCGTTGGCTGTGACCTGCGATGCACGGGTCGAGAACAGCGATCGCGACCCACTCGAGGGCTGGGAAGTGTCTTGCTCGGGCGACCTTGGCGCGCTTGCGGTCGATGCGGACGGTACGGTGACCGTGACCTTCACCCCGACGGAGGACGCACCCTCTGCACGCTCCATCCTTGTGGTTGAGCTGCTCGACGCCGAAGGCGCAGTGATTGGATTCACCAGCGTTGAGGTTGCACCCGCTCCGGCAGGCAACAACGGCGGCTTGTTTGGCGTGCTCCCGGGCTGGGCTGCAGGATTGGTGCTCGCGGGTGTCCTGTTGGTGCTGATTGTGGTCGGCCTTCGCGTCCGCGGATCTGCCGTTGTCCCCGACATGGGCGAGGACATCCTCGCTCCGGGTGCGCATGCTCAGGCCGACACCGACGGCCAGCGGCGTGCAGATTTGCTGGACACCGGCGCGGAACATGATCTGACGTCAGGCGCGGTGAGCGAAGCGGAAATTCAAGCCGCGTTGGCGCAATCCATCGAGCCGCTTCCAACACCTGCACCCGGCCCGGTCATGCCCGCTGGCCGTCCTCCGATGGCCGCCGTTCCCAAGGGGTTGCCACCGCTTGGCGCACCGCTGCCGGCCGGTCGGCCACCGGCGGCGAAGCCTCTGCCTCCGTTGCCCGCGCCTGCAGTTGCGCCACCGCTTCCGGCCCTCCCTCCGGCCCAGCCGGCGGTTCCGCCTGTGCCTGCTGAGGGCCTGCCTGAAGGTTGGACCATGGAGCAGTGGCAGCACTACGGGCAGCAATGGCTCGTCAAGAACGGCCGCGCCTGAGCGCGACGTTGAAAGCGGCCTCGCACATCCTCGTCCATGGGCAGCATCATCCTGTTCGGTCCACCGGGGGCTGGGAAAGGCACGCAGGCACAACGCATCGTCGATCAAACGGGCCAGCCGCAGGTTTCAACCGGCGACATGTTGCGGGCCGCGGTAGCCGCGGGGACCGATGTCGGGAAGGAAGCCAAAGCGTACATGGAGTCGGGCGCACTTGTGCCTGACGACGTCATCGTGCGCATCATCCAGGAACGTCTGACTGAGCCTGATGCAGCCAAGGGCGTGATGTTCGACGGCTTTCCCCGAACCATCCCACAAGCCGAAGCCCTGGACGGGATTGAGCACATCGATGCCGTGATTTGCATCGAGGTTCCAGACGATGAAATCGTTGGGCGAATCACGGGGCGCTACACCTGCAAAACCTGCGGGCGGGTGTACCACGACCTCCATCTTCCCNTGCCAGCGTCAGGCTGCCCATGCGGTTCGTTTGAAGAGGTTCGCCGCGCAGATGATTCGGAATCAACGGTTCGAGCNCGCTTGGAGACCTACCATGCTCAGACCCGCCCTGTGGCTGAGCACTACGAGCGTGCGGGCGTGCTCCACCGCATCAACGGTGTAGGCGACGTCGAGGACATTTCAAGCGCCATCCTCACCGCTCTCGGGGTCGAATGAGCATGGCCCGACGCCGGCGAGGCCGCACCGGTCGTCGACGGCAAGCCGCCACGGCTTCGGTGTCCATGCTCGTCCAGCGTTTGGAAGCCCGCACCCTCGGTGACCCCTTGACGCCGGTGCTGCTCGACCATCTGCGTCGCGTTTGCCGTCGTCAACGCATGCCGGTGCCGCTCCCATGGCGTCACNTGGTGTGCCGCGGTTGCCACGGCGCCTTGCGACCCGGTTACGAAGCCCGCATCCGGATTCGACACCGTCAACGCATCACGACCTGCTTGTCATGCGGGCGCGTTCACCGTTTCGGGCCTTGGTCCAAACCGGGTCCGCAGGAGGATTGAAGGCGCACCGTCCGCGCCGTGGAGGCATTCCCATGGGCGACATACCGAACCACATCCGCCGTGAAGCGGCCTCGAAAGACGTCAAGCCCACGGTTCGTGTGGGCCGTTCAGGCCTCACTGAAGCGTTGGTGGAGGAAGTGGANGGACAGCTCCGCCAGCGCGCCATGGTCAAGATCAAGGTCAATCGAGGCGTCTTCGACCGAGAGAACCTCGCGCTTCTTTGGGAGGCGCTGGTTGAACGAACGGGTGCTGTGTTGGTGCTCTCCCGTGGTAANGTCGGNGTCTTGTGGCGTCGCTGAAGCCCAATCCTTCGAAGATTTGGACGACAATGGATTATAGCGTCCCGTCGAGCCGGCGTGGCATGGGCCTCCTTCCGCNCCCGTCCCGCCGTGCCGGTCACCGCCTCGCCTTGCTGACCTTGTTGGGCGTCGGCCTCCTGATGTTCATCGGTCAGGGCATGGCCGCTGGAGCCGGTGGTGGCGAGAACGACATGCACCTTGAGATTCACATCAAGGCTGGGTTTGAATCTCAGGCCCTGCTCGTGGGCGGGCTCATCCTTTTGGCCGTGTATGCGATGATCATCACCGAGGTGGTGGAACGCACGCTTGCTGCTGCACTTGGTGGCCTCGCAGCGGTTCTTGCCCTCAATTACTACTCTGAGGAGGCTGCGCTGAGCCTCAAGGCCGTCACGACGATGATCGATTGGGAAACCATCGGTTTGTTGCTCGGAATGATGGTCATGGTGGGCATCCTCTCCAACACGGGTGTGTTTGAGTGGTTCGCGGTTGAAGCCTACAAGCGCAGCGGCGGAGACGTGTGGACCCTGACGGTCATCTTGTGCCTNGTGACGGCCGTTCTGTCGGCGTTTTTGGACAACGTGACGACGATGCTCTTGCTGACACCGGTCACCATCCAGTTGGCCAGGGTGCTCGACTTGAGGCCCATTCCGCTGCTCATTGCTGAGGTGCTCTTCTCAAACATCGGTGGAGCGGCGACCATGATTGGTGATCCNCCNAACATCATGATCGGATCAGCGCTTTCCCCCGATGCGATNTCAAAGAACCCTGACCCAGCGCTCGCCGCTTTGGCCGACAGTGGCGTGACCTTCAACGACTTCATCATCGAAATGGGTCCGGCCATCCTGATGTGCANCGTTCCNGGGCTGATGATGATCCGCTGGCTGTTCCGCGACGAACTGTCGGGTGTCCGGCACCGCGACGTGGCTGAACTCGAGCACCGCTACGGCATCAAAGACCCACGCGGNCTCAAGATCAGCGGTGGCATCCTCGCTCTNGTCATCCTTGCCTTCTTCCTCCACCCCATTTTCCACATCCCCGTTTCNTGGATTGCACTCGTGGGTGGCGTGGTCATGCTGACCGCGACCAACCCGCACGAAATTGAGGAGCCTTTGCATCACGTGGAGTGGACGACCCTGCTCTTCTTCGCTGGTCTCTTCGTGCTGGTGCATTCGTTGGAATACCTCGGTTTGATCGGTTGGATTGGCGANCAGGTGACCAGCGCCATCGGTTCCTTCAGCGAGGACATGATGTTGCCCGCCGCCATCGTCATCATCCTCTGGGTGTCGGCCATCGCGTCNGCGTTTATCGACAACATCCCGTACACGGCGACGATGATTCCTGTCGTGTTGGCGATGTGTGCCGACCTCAGCCTTCCTCTGGAGCCCATCATTTGGGCCCTCGCCTTCGGCGCCTGCCTCGGCGGNAACGGAACCCTCATCGGGGCTTCNGCCAACGTCGTGACGGCTGGCCTTTCGAAGGAAGCGGGTTATCCCATTTCGTTCAACGAGTTCTTCCGTGCAGGTTTCCCNGTCATGATNGTGACCACCTTCATNGCCATGATCTACNGCCTGTTGGTGTATGTGGTTGGAGCCGACAGCCCAGTGCTCTGGAAGCTGGTGCTGCTCCTCCTCACGGCCTTCAGCCTCATTTGGCAATTCTCCAAGGGCATGAGTTCTGGACTGACGCCGATCGAGTCGCTTGGCGACCACGGGCTGGACGAGGTCATCGAAGGGGCGAAGAACCTCAAGAACACCTTGCTCGGCAGCGAGCAAGAATGAGCCTCAAGCCGCCGTCTTCATACGTCACCTCCACTCCCTGAGGAGCGGGGCCCCGTATGTTTCAGTGCACGGCGTGCGGCCTTCTCAGCGTCCGAGACACNTCCTGTCCGGGCTGCGGTGGGATGAGTTTCCTGGACCTCGAGGCAGAGGACACCACGTCGCTCGAGGGTTTCGGCGAGGTCCCAGGTCTCGATGAAGCGGCGACCGCACTGCATGAGATTGCNCCGCCACCTGAACCAAAACCTGTCGAGGAAGAGGAACCTGAAGGTGACCTTCCCTTCGGATTCGGTGGCATGGCACGCGCTCACGCGCCTTCACTACCGTTCGGTTTTGGCGCATCGAGCCTNGGCNTGGGCGCTTTGCAGGCAGACCGGCCTGCGGCTGACCCTTCAAGCGAAGTACCTCCAACAGAGCAGGGTTTGANNGACACGAANTCGGTCACGCCATCCAACACCATTCAGGAGGNCAAGATNGCAGAAATCGCCTCCGAAACCGCGGNTCNNGAACCGGCGTTGCCACCAGTCCCCATCGAAGCACCCTTGGCGCCCGCTGAACCTGTGCCATCGGGTCAAGATGCCATGCTCCTCGCCACGCAGGAGCCAGCCCATATCTCTGCGTCAAACGGTTCGCAAGATCCCATTGTTGATGCCTTGGACGCCTCCGCTCCTGACCACGCCGAGTTGGCGGCCCCTGAGCTTTGGTCTGGGGCAGTGGCGGACGTGCGGGCGGCATACGGGCTAGAGCAGACCCCACCAAGCAGCACCTTTGCTGAACCTGACCCAACCCCACAGGCTCCAGCGTGGCCTCCGTTCGCAGTGGTCGCTCCAGAACCCACCTTGCTTGACGGACTGTTGCGCGAGCCAACCGTCGAAGCTTTCCGTGCCTTGGCCAACGAGGAATGGAGCCTCGCCAGGGAACGCTTTGAACTCGTCTTAGCCACAGGGGTTGACGGCATCAGCCTACGGACTGGGGCGGGGATCGCTTGCATGGAACTCGGTGACGACAGCGCAGCAGGCCTTCAGCACCTCAAGCAAGCGGCCAAGCTTTCAGGCGGCAACGTGAGGACCCTCCACAACCTTGCCCTTGGCATGGCCATGGACGGTCGCGTGGAGGGCGTGGAGCGTCTTTTGGCCACCGTTGCCAACCTCCCGGATGAGGGCGGTTTCGTGAGCCGTATGCACGATGCTCGAAGATTGATGAATTCTTCATCGGCCTGAACGAGGGACTGGAGCCGATTATTGGGTGCGGAAACACCCCGATGGGTTCATATAGAGAAGGCAGGTCGGGTGGTTGCTTAGCACCTCGGCATGCGTGCGTGTCGGGGGTAGGGCTGAGGAGGGCCGTCCCTCGGGGAGGCGGTCTTCTGAGGACGCCGCATTGGCATGACTCGATAACGAAGGGTTATCTCGCATGGTGCAGGTGCACACATGTGATGCTACAACCCAACTGGAGGATCGCTTGGCTCGAGTGCCGAAGAAGGTCGTGACAAGCTGCGAAAAGCTGCGGGGAGATGCATGAATATCTTGGATCCGTAGATGGCTGAATGGGACTTCCTGGTACCTCGGTATCAATCGCGATGCGATAGGGAACCCCCCGAATTGAAGCATCTTAGTAGGGGGAGGAATAGAAATCAAAGAGATTCCGTGAGTAGTGGCGAATGAAAACGGAACAGGACAAGCCGAATCCCAACTCGAAAGTGAGGGAGATGTGGGTGTCGTTTTTTTGCCTAAGTGAATGAAGGTGAGGTCGCCTGGAATGGCGCGCCAAAGAGGGTGAAAGCCCCGTAACCGTACCTCATATGGCCACGTAAGCGACAAAGAGTAGCGTGCGTTGGAAATCGCGCGTGAATGTGGGAGGCAGAAACTTCCAATCCTAAATACAGCTCGAGACCGATAGTTTACAAGTAACGTGAGTGAAAGCTGAAAAGAATCCTTGGCGGGATGTGAAAAGACCGTGAAACCAGTTGGGTACAGGCTGATTGGGCGTGAAAGCGATGATATGAGCAGCGTCCAGTCGTGCGTTTCGAAAAATGCCCCAGGGAGTCTTGTTCATTGGCGAGGTTAAGGAGTAGATCTCCGCAGCCGTAGGGAAACCGACACGTCCGCAACCGTAAGGTGAGGGACGAGGTGTGCTCGCCTGGAGTCAATGGAGGAGGACCTGAAGCCCACCGATCTATGCCTGGCCAGATTGAAGCCCGATGAAAGTTGGGTGGAGGATCGAACCGTTGCTGATCTGCAAATCGCTCGGACGAGCTGGGTATAGGGGTGAAAGTCCAATCGAGGTGGGCAATAGCAGGTTCCGCGTGAAACTACTCGTAG
>NZMM01000020.1 GCA_002694585.1 Methanobacteriota archaeon | reverse complement strand
CAGTCCATCGATGGCGGATGAAGCGCGTTCAGCGATGCGCACCATCGTCGAGACGGCTTCCACTGGATAGGCTCCCGTTGCTGTCTCTCCGGAGAGCATGACCGCGCTCGTGAATTGGCGGATGGCCGTTGCGACGTCGCTGACCTCGGCGCGTGTGGGTCGCGGGTGATCGACCATCGATTCCAACATCTGCGTGGCCACGATGACGGGTTTCCCTCGAGCAAGGCACATGCCGATGATGCGCTCTTGTGCTGCAGGGACCTCTTCCAGCGGGATTTCAACGCCGAGGTCGCCCCGTGCTACCATAACCGCGTCGGAGGCTTCGACGATGGCATCGAGGTCTTCGAGGGCGGCGGGATGTTCGATTTTCGCGATGATCCACGTGTGAAGGCCAGCCTCGGCGATGATGCGACGCGCGGGTTCCAGGTCCGCAGCGCTTCGAACGTAGGACACGGCGACAAAGTCCACTTCGAGTTCGAGGGCATGCCGGAGGCAAGCCTCGTCCCGCGCTCCGATGGCGGGGAGCGAGACTTTGGTTCGAGGGACGTTGATGCCTTTGTGCTCGCTGAGGTGCCCCCCGTCGAGCACCTGGGTTTTGACCGTCGATCCTTCGATGGCCTCCACTTCCAACCGAATCAGCCCGTCTGCAAGCAGGACCGGGTCGCCCACGCGCAGCTCTTCGGCCAACGTTCCGTAGGGGACGGGAAAGGCGCGGTGGCTGACATCATCTGAGGCATCTTGGCCGCAGCACAGGGTCACCGTCATGCCCCGCTCGAGGTGAACGCTGCCAGAAAAGCGTCCGAGCCTGAGCTTGGGGCCCGGAAGATCAGCCAACACACCAAGCGGCCGGCCGGCTGCTGTTTCTGCGGCGCGCAAGCGCTGAATGGTCGCTGACTTGCCCTCAAAATCTCCATGCGAGTAATTGAGGCGCGCCACGTCCAACCCAGCCTCGAGCATTGAGGCCAAGGTGGCCTCGTTGTCGCATGACGGGCCGATGGTCGCGATGACGCGTGATCTGTGCACGTGCAAGGATGGTTTGTGACGGTTCTTCAACGGTCCTCCGTAGGTGAATGCACCGACCAGAAATGGCGGTGTGCCGAGCCACACCACAGAAGGCTCAAACCGGGACGCGTCGCCGAGGAAGCCGAGGAAGATGGCGGAAGCATCGCGCGAAGAGCGCCTCAAGCGAGAAGCCTTGGAGTATCACGAGGCTTCACCCCGCGGGAAAATCAAGGTCGTTCCGACCAAGCCACACGCCACCGCCCACGAGCTCTCGTTGGCGTATTCGCCAGGCGTGGCCTACCCTTGTCTGGAGATTGCAGAGCGGCCGGAGGACGCCTACCGCTACACGTCGAAAGGCAACTTGGTGGCCGTGATCTCGAACGGTACGGCCGTGCTTGGTCTCGGCGACATTGGTGCCCTGGCCAGCAAACCGGTCATGGAAGGAAAGGGGCTCCTCCTGAAGACCTTCGCCGACATTGACGTGTTTGACATTGAAGTTGACGAGACAGACCCGGAACGCTTCATCGACACCGTGGTGGCCATTTCGAAGACCTTTGGCGGCATCAACCTCGAGGACATCAAGGCCCCGGAATGCTTCGAAATTGAGCGACGCATCGCCGAGGCCACCGACATTCCAGTGATGCACGACGACCAGCACGGCACGGCCATCATCTCTGCAGCTGCGCTGATCAACGCATGCGAATTGCAAGGCAAAGCCATCGAAGAGGTCAAGGTGGTCGTCATTGGCGCCGGAGCCAGCGCCATTGCCTGCGCGAACCACTACGTGGCGTGCGGCGTTGCACCTGAGCACATCACGATGTGCGACAGCCAGGGCATCGTCACCAAGGCGCGTCTTGAGGCCGGTGAAATCAACGCGTACAAAGCGCCCTTTGCTCAAGACCGGCCTGCTGGTGACCTAAGCGATGCGCTGGTTGGAGCGGACGTCATGCTGGGCTTGTCCCGTGGCGGGCTGGTGACCGGCGAGATGGTCGCCAGCATGGCCGAGCGTCCGATCGTGTTCGCGTTGGCCAACCCAACGCCGGAAATTTCACCTGACGAGGTCAAAGCGGTCCGCGAAGATGCGATCATCGCGACCGGACGCTCCGATTACTCCAACCAAGTCAACAACGTCCTCGGTTTCCCCTACATTTTCCGCGGCGCGCTCGACGTTCGCGCTCGAGACATCACGCAGGGCATGAAGATGGCCGCCACCCGTGCGCTTGCTGCACTGGCGAAGGAACCTGTTCCTGACTACATCTCACAGGCCTACGATGGCCTTGAGATGCAGTTTGGTCCCGAGTACATCATCCCGAAACCCTTCGACCGCAGGGTGCTCATTTGGGAAGCCAGCGCGGTCGCGCAGGCCGCCGTTGAGGAGGGCGTTGCGGCCGTCTCAGCCGATGATTTCGATGCTCTGCGCTACCGCGAGGAGCTCGAGGGCCGGCTCGGGCAAAGCTACGCGCTCATGCGCAGCGTGATCAACCAGGTCCGCGGACGAGGAAAACGCATCGTGTTCCCAGAAGGAGATCAGGAACGCGTGCTCCGTGCTGCGGCTCAGTTGTCCGACCAACAGATTTGTCACCCCATCCTCCTCGGTCCGCCCGATCGCATTCAGCGGCGCATCGAGCACCTTGGGCTCGAGTTCGACCACACCGTCGTGAACCCACGAAAGGACGAGCGCAGGAAGGGCGTTTATGCGCCTGAACTGGCCAAGCGACGGGCGAGGAAAGGCGTCACGCTGGCGGACGCTGAGCGGCTGCTCAAGAGCCGTCCTTACTTCGGTTCCAGCATGCTGAGGGCAGGCGATGCCGACGGCATGGTCGGCGGTGTTGGTCGCACCTATGCCGACGTGCTGAAGCCCGCCATTCAGAGCCTTGGGACGCACCCAGAAGGCCACTGCATCGTCGGATGCTACGTGGTTTCCGTCGCCGGTCGACTCATCATCCTCGCCGATGCGACCGTGAACATCTATCCCGACCAGCGCACCTTGGCTGAAATCGCGGTCCAAACCTCGAGGGTTGCCAGGCGGTTTGGCCTTGAGCCCCGCGTTGCGATGCTTTCCTTCTCCAACTTTGGGACCAACCGAGAGCAGCGGAGCACGCGACTCGAAGAGGCCGTGGCCACCGCCCGCGAGTTGGACCCGACGCTGAAGATTGACGGTCCAATGCAGGCGGATACCGCGCTGGATACGCTCATCCAAGAGGAATACCCCTTCCTGAATTTCGACGGCCCCGCCAACGTTCTCGTGTGTCCGAACCTTGCCGCAGCCAACATCGCGTACAAGTTGCTGGAACAATTGGCCGACGCAGAAATGATCGGACCCATCCTTGAAGGCACCACGTTCCCCGTGCAAATTGTGGCCCGCAACGACGAGGTCCGCGACATCGTGAACATGGCCACGCTGTGCGTGGCCGAAGCGTGCAGGGGCGATTCCTACTGGGAAACGCTGCGGTCCAGGTCGGACTGAACTTCGCCGTCGTCCCAAGCGACGGTTGGTCGTCGCGGTCGCCACACGGCTCCCGTGACGAAGCCGGCGACCAGTCCCCCAAACAGAAGGTTCGCCCATCCTTCCAGCGCGTAGCTGCCGAAGCCTCGCACGACGGGGATCAGGAAGGACGGAACCACACCGATGAGCAAGGTGCTGAGCACCTCGATGCGAAGGTTGGCCGCGCGGTCGGCTTTCTTGGGCACAGTTCGCGTGGGTGAGGTGCGTGTTGGGCTCAGCACGAGTCGGAGCACGGTGCCGGGCAGGCGCCGGTCCATGGGCACCGAGGCGGTCGCCGTGACACCTGTTTTCTGTGGATGAACTTCGATGCAGGCCAACTGGTCCATCAGAGGTCCATGACCCGTTCCTTCCCTTGGGCGACCGTCCATGGGAGCGCCTCGGTGGTTGGAGAAGGGTGCGTCTGCCAACACTTCGAGCGCACCTTGTTGGGGTGCAAGCCTCCCGCTTTCTCGGGCATGGACCCACTCCGCCAAGCTCGGAGGTCGAACCTCAAGCCCCTCGTCGACGAGGGGCCGAACGACCGCGCAGATGCGCTGGAGCAGCGCGGCGTCAACGCCCTCATGGACGTCGTTCTGCCCCGTTTCCTCAAGACCGAGCAGCGCTGCAACCTCGTTCGTCGACAACGGGGATTTGAGGATGTAGAAGGCGGGGAGGCGTACCTCGTGCCTTGGCCGCTGGCTGGCGTGAATCCACCCTCCGCGGTTGTCCCCAACGTGGGTCGTGCCCGCCTTCACCTCAACGAAGGTCAGCGGGCCGACGTTCACGCCTTCACGCTCCGTGGAGCGTGCCGTTCATTNCGTTGTACCANNCCATCCCNGCCGNNTGATCNCGAAGTTGATCGAANTGCGGGAAGGGGGAAATTGACCGCATGTAACCGAAGGCGGCGAAGTCGACCAAATCGGGATGGTCGCCACCAAAGAAGGGTTGACCCTCGAACGCGTCGGTGAATTCACCGAGCAAATCGTGCCAGAGTTTCTTTGGCGTGCGTCCGTCTTTCTTGACCCGCTTNCGGGCGATGATGCCCCACATGATGGGGAAGCCGGCCCAGGCGTANAGGCGCTTGGCGAGGAATCCGAATTTCTCAATCTTCGAGATGCGTGTGGTCGTCTTCAGCGCGGAGCCGAGGCTNCCGTACAGGATGGGAACCGTGGCCTTTGACAGGTGGGTGTCGACCCAGGTCATCCACTCCTCTTGGCGAGCAGCATCACCACGGGCNGCCAGTTTACCCTCGTTGTAGGTGGCGTCAATATGGCGCAGGAGGGGCGTGGAATCAACGAGGTGCTGACCGTTTTCGTCGGTGAAGACCGGGACCTTNCCCCAGTCGCCGGCGAAGGCCACCTCCTTGCGGATTTTCATGCCGTTGACCGGGACGTAATCGACGTCCATGTCGAGGTGCTCAATCAGGCCGCGGACCTTCCAGCAGAACGGGCAGGAGTANAGCATGTGAAGCGTAGGGCGCTCCCCCATGGTGACGGCTGATGCCGGCGTGCTATCAAGGCTGTTCATGCTCTTCGTCNGGATTCCAGCCCGGCTTCCAGAAACCCAAATCGTCCAACCACCTCAACCATGCCTCATCGTCGCCGTTGAGCAAGCGATAGGCTCGGCGCTCAAGCCCAAGGTGACCGGCGTCGTCCAACACTCCCTCGGTCTTGGCCTCGCGCCATTCAACCTGGAGTTCCCTCACCCGCATCCTTCCAGCTTGCGGCTGGTCGAAATGACGCTCGCAAACCTCCCGCAAGGCCGCGAGCCACGCTCGCGTGTCCCGACGAAGGGGTGGATTGGGATCCGGGTTTGAAGCACGACGGCTCCAAGGAAATCGCCACCCCATGGTTNGTCTTCGGCTCGGCCTCCTTTGAGGTTGTTCAGCGAAGGACCCATGCACAAGTGCCTCCTGCACGGTCCATGGGGCGCATCATCGTCCACGTGCACGGCCGGCCAAANGAGCGGTCCATGGCTGCCGCCNTTGANNTGTANGCCACCCGCCTTCGTCAGCGCGGCGTCCGCCTCGAGATNCATCCGTCNAAAACGTCCCTCGAGTNGTACTTGACCGCCCCTCCTCAAGGCACCACGCGGGTGCTGCTCGACGAGGGNGGGGAGGCACNGGACAGCCTTGCCTTNGCGGAAACGGTGCGCCAATGGACCTTGGCCAGCGAGGACGTTCACCTCATGATTGGACCTCCAGACGGCTGGAACAGCGCGGAACCAAACACGCCTCGCCTCTCGCTTTCACCCCTCACCATGCCCCACGAGTTGGCGAGCGTGGTGCTCCTCGAACAGCTCTACCGGGCCACAGAAATCCACCGCGGCACCGCCTACCACCGTGGCCGGCCGCAGGGCGAAGAACGGACTTGAAAGCCAACGCCCCCCCGCCNTNGCTTGTGGGGCCCTTTTCCGACGACGCGACCTTGGTGTGGCTCCTCTTGGGGCTCCTGGTCTTGATCGGGGTCGTGTTGGTTCGCTTGTCGCGCCAACAGCCCTTCCCAGAACCTTCCTTCCGTTACGGTTCCACCTTGCTGGTGGTTGGCGCGCTGTTGGCGATGGGTACCGCCGCCCCACGGCCGCTTGGTGTCGACGGGCTGCTGGCGGTGNTGTGCGTCTTGGGAGCCTTNGGGGTGCTCGCGGGATTGACGCACATCGTTCGCACCCGTCGGGACGTCATTGTGGCTCCTCTCTCCGGTTTTCTGCTGTGCGTCGGCATCGGTGGCCTGATGGCCCGGACATGGTCAACCCTGACGGCCATCGAACAGTGGGTGGATTTCTTCGCCTTGGTGTTGATTGGGGTGGGTCAGACCTACCTCGTGTTTCGAGGCCTGCTGATCGGAAAGTTGCCGCTGGCATGGAGCCAAGCCGGGATGGTGGCCCTGCAACGAGGAGCCCTTTCTGGTGAGCGTGGGGCCATCGCTTGCTTTGAGCGAGGCTGGGCCACGGACGAACCTCACCTCAATCCAATGGCATACCTTGCCCTCCATCGAATCCACACCGCCCTCGGAAACGCGGACGAAGCCAGCGCTTGGCATGCATCGCTCCGGTCCTCCGGCGGTGAAGCAGCCGTGGCCGAAGCATGGATCGAAGCGGTGGAAGAGGCCATCCTTCGCGTGGTGCCGGATGCCGCCGAGAGGTGGCCAAACCACGAGGAAGCATGAGCATCGAATACAGTGCCTTATATCCGAGCACGCTGATTTTCTTACATGAAACCGAAGGCTTCAGCCGGGCGTTGGGTGTGGATGGCTCTGTTGGCGTGGTTTTGTGCCAACCTGTTGTCCCAATCGCTCTACATGGGCCGTTACGGTTTGCCGTATGACGCTCAAACGATGCTCAAGGAACTCGGGCCGTTGTACGTCCCGCTCCTCGTCCTCGAGGGGCTGTTGTGGGTTGCGGGTGCCGGTTGGTTGCTTCNCCGTGGCGTGGGCCGCCTTAACCGCGGNAAAANAAGCGCAGGACCCGCTGAAGCCACGATGGCTTGAAGGGCCCTCCGTGGATTTTGTGTCCACATGANCATCGATGAAGGCACCTTTGCGGGCAGGCCGATGTCCCCGACCNCGGTGTGCCATGTGGCGGAGGGCATGCCGAAGAACGCCTTNCTGGTCTCGATTGAANAGGCGAGGAGCCTNCTGTCCAAGCATCGTCGTAGCCTCGCCATCTTGCAGGCTTTGCACGACGAAGCNAATGCCTTNGCGGAGGAAATCGANCATTTGCTCGACGGTGTGCCTCCCGAGCACCCCGCCGTCAAGGAAATCGCCGACCTGACGGCGATGACGATCGGCGAATGGCAAGANGTGGTTTCAGACATGGAATTCTCGGGCACCCATGTGGTCAGCCTTGANCCGGGTCGGTTGCAATGGTTCGGTGTCGTGGATGCGCGGGTGGTGGCCTTTGGGTGGCAGGAAGGCGAGGAGGACATCGAGTGGTACCATGATGTCTCCGAGGGCTTCGGTGCGCGCAAACCCTTGATAGAGGCCTGAGCGAGGGTACCCCATGGTTCGCATCACCCGCGTCCACACCGGGACTGGGGACGACGGCACCACCGGATTGGTGGACGGCAGCCGTCGCTCCAAGGCCGATCTTCGTCTGGAGGCGGTCGGGCTTTGCGACGAAGTGAACGCCGCGCTCGGAGCGGTTCGTGCGGCCACNTTGTCCCTTGACGGCTCGCACGAGGACGGTGGTCCGCNATCCAACGTTCGCCGAATAGGACAGGTGGTGTTGGTCGCGTTGGACCGCCTGCAGAGCGAAGTCTTCGATCTCGGCGCTGAGGTGGCGACACCTCCTGGTGGCCTTCCAGCGGGGATGAAGGTCCTCGGCCAAGAGCACGCCGACCTTTTGATCGAAGAGATGGACGAGATGCTGGCTGAACTCCCTCCCTTGACCAGTTTCATCCTGCCTGGTGGCTCCACGCTCCTCGCCAATTTCCATCTNGCCNGGGTCATGGTCAGGCGGCTTGAGCGCGTCATGGTGAGCCTTCGTGAAGCCGAAGGCGACGAGGCTGTGCGCAAGCTTGCTCTGGTGTACGTCAACCGCCTGTCCGACTGGTGTTTTGTGATGGGCCGTTGGTGCGCCCTGCGTCTTGGTGAAGACGAAGTNCTNTGGAAACCCNTGGGGCACCGTGGTCCGGAGGACGGCATTGGTGGCATGCTTCGCTTGCAGCGCCAGCACGACGACGACGTCGCCGACGTGTGATCAATCCCGGCCAAGGCGCTGCATGTGTGCTTTGGCGGACAGCAGCACCCCAAGGCCAGCCTCGTGGGTCAACTGAGCCGCAGCAGCGTCCCAGTCCAGCCAGAGGTGACCTCGGTGTTCGTGGGACAACCTCACGTCCAGCGTCTCGGTTTCGGCCAAGTACCAGTGCACCTCTTTCTCAATCAGGCGACCCTTGTGGGTGTAGCTGTAGGTGGTGCGCTTTTGGAATCCCTCAACGAAGGTGATGTCGAGGATTCCAGTTTCCTCCTTGAGTTCGCGTCGCACGGTGCCCTTGTGTCCAGCATCGCTGGCTTCGACGTGGCCCTTCGGAAAATCCCAGTGCCCCTGCGGGTACTGGAGGAGCAGGACGGCGCCGAGGTTGACCAACACCACGCCGCATGAGGTCTCCATGCAGCAACCAACCACGAGGCCCTGATGGCCTTTGCTGCCCTCGCGGCACGTTGATGGCCTCCCGGCCACCGGAGTCGGGCATGGAACAGGGCCCGTTTCCTGAGGTTCATCGCATCGTGGCGGATGCGGACCTCGACGGGCTCTGTGCCGCTGCCATCCTCCAACGTGCCCTTCCTGAGACGGAGGTGGTGTTCGCCCACCCTGCGCTCGTGCGAAGCGGGCACCTTGACGACGTCATCGACCGGGGGACCGTCATCGTCGATCTCCCCTTTCACCCCGCATGCGGGTGGTACGTCGACCACCACTTGACCAACCGTCCAGACGAGGACGCAGCCGCGGCCTTCGAGGCGGCCGGTGGGCGGTTGGATTGGGCCGCGGAGCCGTCCGCAGCCCGAGTGGCCCACAACCTCGTGGCTCCGTTTAGCGATCTTCAGCATCTGGCGAACCTGATGCCCTTCGTGGACGCCATCGACTCAGGGGGCATCGAGCGCGAACTGTTCCTGGCCGATGGCCCGCTGGTGCGGCTTGCGCGGTGCCTTGGCACCTCACAGGCTGAATTCATGCACCATGTCCTGGCCTTGTTGGTGGCGGGTGCGGACGAGACGACGCTTGTCGAGGATTCCGAAGTGGCCACGCGCTTGGCGGCAGCCGCTCAAGACCGGCAAGCCGCGTTCGAAGCCGTCCACGCAAGGACCACCGTGGTCGACCGTCTGGCCATTTGCAGGATGGAAGGNTTGCCGCAACGCGCCAGCGGATACTTGGTGACCGCTCATGTTGGCGCTGATGCAGATGCGTGCTGCGTCATCCANGGTTACGTGGACGGCGCCGTGGAACGCG
Source organism: Methanobacteriota archaeon (assembly GCA_002694585.1). Lineage (GTDB taxonomy): Archaea > Thermoplasmatota > Poseidoniia > Poseidoniales > Poseidoniaceae > MGIIa-L3. The sequence continues at coordinate 2,292 of NZMM01000020.1, read as the reverse complement.
ACGACCGGCCGCCTTTGTCGGCGAGCTTCTACGCGAATTCCTTCTTCGAAGGCCGTCGGCGGGTGGACCTGTCCCGGCTGGCCACNCTGCTCGATGAAACCGGGGGCGGTCATGCCAACGCCTGCGGCTGNAGGATTCAGGCCATCGACGCGACNGGGGCTGCAGAAGACCGNCCCGTNGAGGCGGAAGACGTGGAGCGCAATCTGGCTCAGTGGCTCGCCTTGTGGGCAACGTTGCCCNATTTGGCGTGATCACGCTTCCTCGTCGAGGCTCGGGGTGGACCCGCCNCCCATCCACTTTGGCGACCACCAGTTGAGCGGGCCCATCAGGCGCATCGTGGCAGGAACCACCAGCGCTCGGACCAAGGTCGCGTCAACGAAGATGGCCAGCGCAAGCCCCAGACCAAACATCTTGATGATGGCCACTGAGGCGAAGATTTGCGCGCTGAACACCAAGACCATGATGGCCGCAGCCGCGGTGATGAGCCGCCCCGTCTTCTGGAGGCCATTGGCCACGGCCAGCGTGTTGTCGCCGGTGCGCTCCCATTCTTCGTGAATGCGGGACAGCATCAGAACCTCGTAGTCCATCGAGAGACCGAACACGATGCAGAACAGCATCACAGGCGTGGTTGGGTCGATCGGTTCCGGTGTGAAATTCATGAGCTCGTCGAGCCCCATTCCGCCTTCTTGGAAGATGAAGACCAGCATGCCAAAGGTGGCGGTCACGCTCAGGATGTTCATCACCACAGCCTTCAGTGGGATGATGACGGAACGGACCTGCACGAAGAGGATCAGGCAGGTGGCCAGGAAGATGTAGGTCATCGAAATCGGCAGGTTCTCAGCGACGGCATCCACCACGTCAAGGTTGTACGCAGCAAGTCCGCCAACCAGCGGAACCGTACCGTTGAACGCGGTCCAAGCGCCCTCGTCGCGGAGCTCGCGAAGATCGCGGACGGCTTCGAGGGCTTCAGGGCTGTTCCAATCGTCCACCAAGGTCAGTTGGATGAAAGTGGAAGCGTTGTCAGCGCTGATGAATCCTGCACGCAGGGCTTCCCGTTGCCCTGATTGTTCTGGGCTGAGGAATTCTGCGGGCGCACTCCAGAACTGCACCACGTCGTCTGCGGTCACGTTCGGATCCGGATCGAAAAACCCGGGAGCGAACACGTGTTCGACGTCGTCGCGCTCCAGCAGCGCCTTGCCAAGCGCGTGAACGTGACGGAGATGCTCTTCGTCAAGCGGGTGGCCTTCGGCTTCGTAGTGCAAGAAGAGCGATTTGTCGGAGGTCCCAGCCCAAATGACCTCCATTTCCTCAAGTCCGTTGCGCGACATGTCGTCCGGTGGCAAGGAGCGGATGCTGGTGACGCCCCACTCTGCGTTGAGGAAGGGCGCACCGGCACCGAGCAGGAGGATGAGGATGGGCACAAGCACGGCGACGGGCTTGGCCATGACCGCGTTGGCGATCCATGCCCAAAACCCGTCCTCAGAGACGGTCTGGTTCATGCCAAAGGGCACACGGAAGCGGTCGATGTTGTCCCCGAGCACGGCCAAGAACGCGGGGAGCATGATGACAGAGGTGAGCATCGCCAAGGTGACGGCGAGCGTGCCCCCGATGCCCAGAGAAGGGGCGCCAGTGTTTTCGAAGAAGAGCAGCCCCGTCAGGCCAATCGCCACGGTGATGCCGGAGTAAGACACAGCGCGCCCAGCGGTCGCTGAGGTCACGGCCAGAGCCGTGCGGATGTCGTGACCGTTGGCCTGCTCCTCGCGGTAGCGGTAGACCACGAAGAGGGAATAATCGATGGAGACGCCCAAACCGAGGAGCGTGATGATGTTCCCTGCGAAGTTGTTGACGTTCGCACCGTCGAGGGTGGACAACCAGATGGTGACGCCAAAGGCACTGACGACGGTGAGCACACCGATGCCCAGCGGCAGCGCTGCTGCGACGAGGGAGCCGAAAACGATGAGCAGCACGGCGGCCACCAAGGGGCCCGACCCGAGTTCAGCCTTGATGAGGTCGTCCTTGAGGCGCAGGTCAAAGGTCGCGTCGGTGGCCAAAGGTCCAGCGATGTACACGGTCACGTCGCCCTCGTCTTCGAGGTGCATGCCTGCGTCATAGATTGCCTGCTCCATGTCCTTCCAGTGTTCCTTGAGCAGGGCCTTGGCTTCGCTTCGCCCCTGCGTGATTTGCACCGAGGACCGCGACCAAACCCCGTCGTCGGAAACATGAGCGCTTTGGTTGGCTTCGTCAACCTCCCACGCCCGGGTCACCTGGACCGTGGAATCTTGCTCCAAGTCC
>NZMM01000019.1 GCA_002694585.1 Methanobacteriota archaeon | reverse complement strand
ACCCTTCAACCCTGCATGCCGTGTTTGAGGAGATTTTGCTGACGGTGATGGACCCGCTGCTCCGGGCAAAGTACGAGCAATTCATGGCCGAACTGATCGGTCACAGGAAAGCCAAAATCGAGGCGCTGTCCGCCAAAGAGAAGCTGCTCGCGCTGCAGTGGATGCGGTGCGACGGCCAGATCCTCACCCCTGCCTTGGCCAAGGAAATTGAGGAAGTGCTCAATGACGAAGGCGTCGAGTTCCTCAAGCAACACAAGGTGTTCACGCCCGATGTGTGGACCCAACTGTTTGACAAGGCCACCGAGGTGGCTCCGGCCTTTTTCCGGTTGATGCGACGCACCACAGAACGCATCCGGATGGGGAACCTCCGTGGTCGCCAAGACCTTCTGGTGGACGTCGACATGGCCAACATCGTCGACGGAAGCACGGGGCTGTTCATGTACATCCGAAACCTCGACGTCACCCCTCGGACGGTGGTGCTTCGCATGCAATCGCCGGACTTCCGTCCAAGCGATTTGGCGCTCACCTTCCACTTGCCTGCAGGCGAAGCAGAATCCTTGCTCGGTTCTGCGGTCCCCGTTTCGGGTGAGGGCGATGAAGACGTCATCGGTTCCTTGGTACGGCTGCTCCAGTTGGGCACCACCTCGTGGCAATCCCTGCTTCCAAACCGCTACGGTGAGGCAACCGTGACGGTTCGCCTCGAGAACGAGGACGGTGACCTTCTGCTTGGTCAGCAGATCAACACCCGCGTCAGGTCAGGGACCAAGAAGCGCCTCCGCCGCACGGGTGTCGTGGTCAGCGCCACCTTGGGTGTCCTCGGTGTGGTGGCTTCGGTCATCCTTCAAGTCAATCGCTTGCTGTCTTTGTGAGCCGAAGCCTCCCACAGGAGCCTTGAAATGGAGCACAGCGAGGCACCGGCATGCGCCGGGACCGCGAAGAGCGCGAAGAGCGTCCAGATGCTGACCTGCGAGAGCGCCTGCATGCCATGGAGGCCAAGGTCCGCAAATTGCGTGAAATTCGCAACCAGCACAGCGACCGTGCCCGTCGCTCNAGGGANCAGCGNAACGCGGTTCAGGCCCANTACAAGGAGCACCGAGAAACGGTCGACCTGTTGATNGCNGAAGTCAAGGCCATCCGTGCTGAAGTGAACCTTCACCGCGAGCGGCGNAACGCCATCCAGGACCAACTCAAGCAATTCATCGCCCANATCAAGGGCCGCCGAGGCGANAAAGACGCCAAGCGTTCCGCCACCGCTGAGTACCANCAACTCAAGGCGGANATGGAGCGCCTCGAGGAGACCTTCGAAACGTCCAGTGTGGGCATGAAGAAAGAGAAGGAGATGATGGAGAAACTCAAGCGCATGGGCAACCGTGTGGGCGAATTGGCGCCCGAGGTCGANGAATTCGAGCTCGTGAAGGTCGACCTCAAGGACCTCGATGGAAGCATCAAGGTGCTGAAGGCAGAAGCCGATGCTGAACACCAGTTGTTCATCGCGGCCATCAAGCGCGCCGACGAGGTGTCCTCGAAGATTGACGAGGCCTTTGCCCACCGCGATTTCCTGAAGGCTGAGGGCGACCGCCATCACCTCGAGCACCTNGAACACCGCAAGGAGGCCGACGCCGTTCACGCTCAGATTGAGGAGATGATGACCGACGTCAACAAGGTCAGGGATGAACTCAAGCTGGCACGTGAAGAGCGTGAATCCTGGGTCACCGACCACAACGCCGCGGTTCGTGCTGAACTTCAGACAGGCGCGCAGTCAGAAGCCGTCGCTGATGCCTTGGTGAGCACCCTGCTCAAGGACGGGAGCTTGACCTTTGGCGGCACGATGGCCGAGGACGGNGCCCGCAAGGATCACCGTGGTGGAGACGGTCGGAAGAAGCGNAACATGCGCCGCATCGACATGTCGTCCCGCCGACGCCGTTGAGGTGTCTGCGTGCACGGCGTAATCATGGCCGGGGGCCGCGGAACGCGGCTCCAACCCTTGACCGATGACCGGCCNAANCCCATGGTGCCGTTGCTTGGCCGGCCCGTGATCGACTACGTCAAGGACGCNATGCTTCGGGCGGGTGTGAACGACCTCGTCGTGACGACGGGATACCGAGGTGAGGACCTCGAGGCACACGTCAACACGTGGGCCGCANACGGTGTCCGNGCTCGCGTGAACCGTGAAGCCACGCCGATGGGCACCGCGGGCAGCGTGCGCTTGCTGGCCGATGTGCTCCAATCGACCTTCCTGGTCGGTTCAGGGGACGGCATCAGCACCCTCGACTTGGAGGCCCTTCTCGCCCANCACCGANANACGGGTGCAGCGTTGACGATTGGCCTTGTTGAGGTGGAGGACCCCAGTTCCTTTGGNATCGTCGGACTTGGTGCTTCGAACAGCGCTGAGGTCGACGGCNATCTTCGNCGAGGATTTGTTCGNCGCTTCGCCGAAAAACCCGCGCCTGAGGACGCCTTCAGTCGCCTCATCAACGCGGGTGTGTACGTGATNGAACCAGANGCNCTNGCGATGGTTCCCCCCGCGACNAANTACGACTTCAGCCGTGATTTGTTTCCNGCGATGCTCGAGGCCGGCCTTCCTATCGCAGGNCTGATGNTGGAGGGNCTCTGGTTTGACATCGGTGAACCGCATCATCTCCTCGACGCACAGGCCGCGTTGCTGGGTGGCTCCGATGCCTTCCTCCACGCGGGGGCCTCGGTCGATCCCAGCGCAAGCGTTCACGCTTCGTTGCTGATGGACGATGCGCGCGTTGATGCCGGTGCATCCGTTGTTTCCTCGATCCTCGGAGCGAACGCCGTGGTCGAAGAAGGGGCCNTCCTCGAACGCTGCGTCTTGGGGGACGGTGCTCATGTGGCCAAAGGGGAGCGCCTGGTCGATGCCCGGCGAGCAGCCTAGGAAACCCGTTGCCGTCGAGCGCGTCGGCACACGCCTCAAATAGGCTGGTTCGCGGCAATCGAGCATGCGCCCCGGAGACGAGGCACCGCACCGGACCTACGAGCGAAGTTGGGAAGACATCGAATCGATGTTGGACGCCGCCGAAGCCAAGCAGCGGGAGTGGAAAGAGTGGTTCGACCGNTGCCGTGAAGCCGGCGATCGTGACGGCATGAAAGATGCCGCCCGGAACCACAAGGCCCTCGAGGGCGTCATCAAGACCCTACGATGGACCCTNGGAGAAGNNGGCGTCTCCTCGCCTCTGACCTGAACGGCATCGTCATCAGCCGCGTGCACATCGGATTGGCATGGCCGACGACCGTTTCACGGTCCGCGTTCACGTTAGCGCGGTGGACGACGTGACGGTCCTCCACGAGGCCCTTCTGGCATGGTTGGGCGAGGTGAACGTGGAGCGCACTTCGTACGCCTCCCATGCAGGGCCGACGATGTTGACGCTCAGCGTCGAACTCCGTCGAAAAGCGGACCTTCGACGCGCATGGTCGGGTTTGGACGAAGCGGCCCTGAACACCTTGCTCGCCGAAGTTGGTGAACGCCTTGATGACGAGGGTGGCTTGCATTTTCGCGTGGATCTAGACCGGCTGGTTGCGGGCAGCGTCGTGCTTGCAGCACCGGGCGCGCCCCGCTCGGCGAAAGTCCGTTGCAAGGTTGCCGTGTATCCGGGCCAAACCGCAGAAGAGCGGCTCGGAGCGATGATTGCGTTTGCTCTGCAGCAAACACGGTAGTTGGCAACCCTTCATATCCTTCAAGCCTCAGCGGGCGTCATGCCTCACGTTGTGACCTCCACGTGCGTTGACCACAAGTACCAGGAATGCGTTGCTGTCTGTCCCGTGGAAGCCTTCCGCGAGCTGGACACCTACCTCGTCATCGACCCTGACGAGTGCATCGATTGCGGTGCTTGCATCCCAGAGTGCCCTGTGGAAGCCATCTTCCCGGACACCGAAGTTCCTGAAGGCGAGGAAGCGTGGATCGACCGCAATGCCGAGGAAGCTGTGGACGCGCCCATCGCCGAAGGCGACTCGCCCGTCCTCGGTGACTGAGCCCCGCTCAAACGACCCAAGAGGTGACCTGCTATGGTTGGCGTTGATTTGAACGACATGCGTCGCGGAAGCGACCTCATCAANCGAGGNTTTGCTCGTATGCAGCAAGGTGGCGTCATCATGGACGTCGTNGATGCCGANCAAGCAGCCGTGGCCGAGGACGCCGGGGCCGTCGCCGTGATGGCGCTCGAGCGCGTTCCTGCGGACATCCGCAAAGCAGGCGGTGTGGCGCGCATGAGCCACCCCGACATGATCCAAGGCATCCTCGACTGCACGTCCATTCCCGTGATGGCCAAGGCCCGCATNGGCCANGACGGTGAAGCCCGCATCCTCGAGGCCATGGGCGTCGACATGATCGACGAGAGCGAAGTCCTCACCCCGGCCGACCCCTACTTCCACATCGACAAGCGCGCTTACGAGATCCCCTACGTGTGCGGTGCGACCAACCTTGGCGAGGCCGTTCGCCGTGTGCACGAAGGCGCCGCCATGATCCGCACCAAGGGTGAAGCCGGGACCGGCAACGTCGTGGCTGCGGTGACCCATGCGCGCATCATCCAGCAGGANATCGAGCAAATTTCGGGCCTCGACGACGACGGCCTTGATCTCGCTGCGGACCACATCATGGACCGCTACCGCGTCCTTTCCCGNAACTCNTCGCTCCCAGGCACCCANGAGGTGACCCCCTTTGGTCCGCTTGACGGTGATTTCAAANACGGCATCTGCGAGGTTTTGGGCGACGTNCGAAGCATGGGGCGTCTTCCCGTGGTGACCTTCTCCGCAGGCGGCATCGCCACGCCTGCCGATGCCTCGCTGATGATGCAGATGGGCATGGACGGCGTGTTNGTNGGATCTGGTATCTTCAAGTCCGAGCACCCGCCGACCATGGCGGACGCCATCGTNCTCGCCACCGCCCACTTCGACAACCCTGAGAAGGTGGCTGAAGCCATGGCCATGACCGATGGCGCCCCCATGAAGGGCGACGAGTTGGAGACCCTCGAGGTCCGCCTTGACCAGCGCGGCTGGTGAACGGCCCCCGTCGGCTCTTTCAAATACGGAAGGCCGGTCGCGAGNCTGCAAGCGAGGTAGCCCTCGTAGGAACATCAGGTGATCACATGGCAAGGAAGATGAGTGCAAAAGCACGTGCAGCAGCACGTAAGCAGCGTGACAAGTGGAAGTCCAAGCGTTGGTACACCATCCGAGCCCCCCGTGATCCTTGGAAGTTCCAGAACATCGGCGAAACCATCGGCGAATCCGACGAGCACGTGATGGGTCGCGTCTACGAGATGACCCAGCAGGAATTCTCGGGCGACTTCACGAAGATGCACGTCATCCTCCGCTTCCGCGTGACCGATTGTGTGGGCCAAGACGCCCTCACGACCTTCATCGGTCACCACCACCAAACCGACCACGTGCGCCGGCAGGTCCGCCGCTACCGTGGCAAGGTGGACGACGTGGTCGATGTGGTGACCACCGACGGTTACCTNATCCGCATCAAGCCGCTCATCATCACGCAGAAGCGTGTGCAGACCTCGGTCAAGAGCGACATNCGCAACAAGGCGCGCGACATCATCGTCACCAACGCTGCGAAGATGACCTATTCCCAGATTCAAACCGCAATGCTCGGTGGCGATCTGGAGAAGGACATCGAAAACGCGGTNAAGTCGATCTATCCGGTCCGCACCTGCGTCATCCGCAAGAGCCAGCTCCTCCAGACCGGTGTCGTCACCGAGAAGGGCCCNACGCTGGACGAAATTCACGCNGAAGAAGCCCGCTCTGCGGCCGAGTTGAAGGCCAAGAAGGCGGCTCTGCTCGCTGAGGCCATGGCCGAAGAAGGCGATGACGACGCTGACGACGCGGAGGCCGAAGATGCTCCCGCCGAGGAAGCCCCTGCTGAGGAGGCTCCCGCTGAGGCAGAAGCCGAGGAAGAGGCTCCTGCTGAAGAGGAGGCGTCCGCCGAGGANGAGGCTGAGCCGGAAGGCGATGCCCCGGATTACGCCTCGATGACNGTGGCTGAACTCAAGGACGAACTGAAGGCCAAGGGTCTGCCCGTCTCTGGAAAGAAGGCGGAACTCGTCGAGCGCCTCCAAGGTGCTTGAGGGCACACGTCCTTCGCCGATGGGTCCAAGCCCTCCCGTGTTCAGGTGATCCCATGCGCCGCATCGGTGTGATGGGAGGCACAGGCCTGCTGGCGCTTGAGGCGATNCCTGGNGCAGCCGAAGCCGGTTGGACCACNGAACGCGTGGACGAGATTCAACACGAAACGCCCTATGGCGNGGTGCCGCTGCGCTGCATGACGCTGACCAGGTCGGACGAGCGCTGCGAGGTGGTCTTCGTGCAACGGCACCACGACGCCTCAGGTGGCACTGTGCCCCCGCACCGCATCGAGCACCGGGCCAACCTTCGGGCCATGGCCGATGCGAAGGTGGATGGCCTGATCGCGGTCTGCTCGGTCGGCACGCTGGTCGAACGCTTGCCGCCAGGCCGCGTCGGCGTGGCCGGAGACGGCATCGACTTGACCGGCGTGAGCACGACTTTCTACGACGACGATGCCGAATTCACGTCGATGGCCAACGCCTACGACGAGGCCTTGTTGCACCGCACGGCCGCCGTGCTTGGCGAGGACCAAGGCGTCTCAGCGGAGGACCTGATCGTCACGTATTGGCTCACCCAAGGTCCTCAGTTCGAAACCCCGGCCGAAATCGACGCCATCGAGCAGCTCGGTGGNGAGGTGGTCGGCATGACCATGCCACGCGAAGCCAAACTTGCGGCGGAGCTTGGCTTGCCGTACGTGGCCTTGTGCATCGCGGCCAATTGGGCCGCAGGGCGCTCCCCCGAAGGCCGTCGAACCGACCTCGTTCACGAGGAGGTTTCCGCCGAGGCGCACCGGCGTTTGGGTCCGGTGTGGGCCGTGCTTCTCGATCAGATTGGTGCATGACCCTCCTGCCTATAGAGCGCCAACGTGCGTGAAGACGCATGGACCTGAGCGTGGACGGTTGGATGGCCAGCGATGCAGATGACGCGTGGTCGCTGATGATGCGAGGCGTCGCTGCCTTCCATCACAAGCACGACTTCGCCGGCAACAACGGTCACGACATGGGCTACCGCATCGCCCTGACGGTGGAAGAATTGGGTGAGTTGGCCGCGGCCATCACCAAGGCCAAGCCCATCGAAGAGGTCGCTGAGGAGATGGCCGACGTCCTCATCTTGCTCATGGGGCACAGCCTCGCGATGGAAATTGACCTGAAAGCAGCCTTCGAGGCAAAGCTCGCTCGGGTGATGCAGCGTCCTGCTCGGCAGGGACGGTTGGGCATCCGCGTGACCGAATACACGGACGAAAATTAGGTGTTCAAAGCGCGGTTCATCGAGCCCAGCGCTCAAAGGTCTGATCGTGCTGGTCGCCTTCCTGAGCAGCGACGCGTTCTGAGGATTCCAACGACCATTCTGCCGCGTCCAAGCGTGGTGCATGGGTGTCAGCACCTTCCACGGTGGTGTGCACCACGGTGCGAAACACCTCACTCGCGTCGGGAAGCATGAGCGCGTAAATCTCGCCTCCGCCGATGACGAACAGCGTCTCACCGGCCTCGGAGCGGGCCTTCACCTCTTCGAGGGTGGTCCGCTCCGCTCCTTCGTCACGCCACGAAGGGTCGAGCGTGAGCACCATGTTTTCGCGGCCCGGGAGGGGGAACGGCAGGCTTTCCCACGTGCGCCGGCCCATGACCACGGCATGACCGAGGGTGAGGGCCTTGAAGCGCTGCAGGTCCGTCCGTTGCCTCCACGGCAAGTCACCGTCTTGGCCGATGCCCCCCGCCTCGTCCTCGGCCCAAATGAGGTGCAGCGGCATGGAAGGTCCTCAGACGGCNATGGGTGCNGCGATGTGTGGATGATGCTCGTAGCCGACGAAATCGATGTGTTCGGCAGTGAAGGCATCGATGTCCGTGATCGACGGGTCGAGCTTGAGGGTGGGCAGTGGTAAGGGCTCGCGCGTGACCTGCAAGCGAGCTTGGTCAAGGTGGTTGTTGTAGAGGTGGGCGTCGCCCAAGCTGTGCACAAAGACGCCTGGTTTCAGGCCGCAGACCTGTGCCATCATGTGGGTCAGGAGGCTGTAGGAAGCGATGTTGAACGGCACGCCGAGGAAGACGTCCGCGCTGCGCTGGTACATTTGGCAGTTCAAGCGCCCGTCAGCGACGTGGAATTGGAAGAAGGCGTGGCACGGCATCAGCGCCATGTCCGAAAGGTCCGCCACGTTCCAGGCGCTGACGATGATCCTCCGGCTGTTCGGGTCTTCGTTGATGAGACGAATGGCTTCCGCGACCTGATCGTGCTCAACGCCATCGGGGCCGACCCAACGGCGCCATTGCTTGCCGTAGACCGGGCCAAGGTCGCCGTTCTCATCGGCCCACTCGTTCCAAATCCGCACGCCGTTCTNTTGCAGATAGCGCACGTTGGTGTCGCCTTTCAGGAACCAAAGCAACTCATGGACCACGGAGGGGATGTGAATGCGCTTCGTGGTGACCAAGGGGAAGCCTTCGCTGAGGTCGAACCTCATTTGATGCCCAAAGACGCTGAGTGTCCCGGTTCCGGTGCGGTCGCCTTTCGGCACGCCTTCGTCGAGCACCCGCTGCAGCAGGTCAAGGTAGGCTTGCATGCCCGTGACTTGGCGCTNAGGCCCTTGAGGCTTGTCGGTGTCAAGGGGCGCCAAGGTGCTTCAGGCTGGCCATCAGTTGGTCGGTAAATTGGCGTTGGAGNACGGCCATTTTCGTGTCCAACTCATCGTCGCTCATGGCCGCCATGGCGACCACCTCGTTGTCAGGGAGCCCCGCTCCATTGGGGTGTGAGAGCCACGTTTCCCACGTTGTCCCTCGCCCGATGGTGATGTCCACCCGGCGCCAGAAACGTGGGAGCTTGTGCGTTCCCGGTTGCATCATGTCACGNGTGCCGACAAGCGCNACGGGGATNACGGTGGCGTGCGGCACGGTNGCCGCGAGCCGNGCGACGCCAGTTTTCCCCTCGAGCAGGAAGGGAGCCTCGGNTCGCTTCGATCGGGTGCCNTCGGGAAAGATGCCGACGGCTTTGTTTGCTTCCAACAGCGCAACAGCGCTGGACAGGGCTTCACGTGCCCCGCTTTCTCGGTGGGTTTCGATTTGACCCGTGGCGTTCATGAGCCACTTCCTCGGCCCGGAGACAAAGTGCCCGTCCTTGGCGAGGTAGTGTGCCTTCCGCCGCGTGGCCATGATCACCATGATCGGNTCGACGTGGGACATGTGGTTCGCGGCCAAGATCACCGGGCCGTGGCGCGGCACGTGGTGGAGCCCGCGCATGCGCAGCCTCATGAAGAGCCGCANGNCGGGNTTGANCAGGACGCGAATNCGGCGNTAATTCGGATAGCGAAGTTCGANCTTGTCCGCCGACCGGATGCCGCTTCNGGCGACGATGGTCGCCCAAGCCTCCTGTCGTGCTTCGCTCACATGCCGCCATCCGTGCNCGNGGTATCAACCTTCACNGCNNCAGGTCAGCGTTGNCCTTGATTGCGCTGCAAGGCTCAAATCATGGGCGCCGTNGAGCAGCGCATGCAGCGCGTGCTGGCCCTCCTGCTGCTCGCGGTGCTCNTGCTGCCCGCCACGGCTCCTCTGGCGGCGGCCCAAGCATGGGAAGAGGACGGTTGGTTGGAAACCAGCATGGCGGTTGAGCGCATCGAGGCAGGCGATGAATTCGGATGCTACGGCATGCCTGGTTTGAGCTGGGCCAACGACCCNGGGGCCGTGGCCACGGCGTGCCGCGACTACCTCACGGCACGAACNCCGGCGTCCATCTGGGGNGAAGCGCCAATNTCCCTCTACACCCCTGAAGGCCTGCCNGCGACCGACCATACGNTNCTCGGTGGCCTCGGTTTTGTGGTCCACGGTGACAACACCGGTTTGGCCACCACCGCATGGCACGACGCTGATGATGTGCCGACCTTCGAAGAGGACTGGTACAACCTCGGGCGTCGAGGCGGGTCGCTCGAGAAAGAAGTGGCNGACATCGATGCCCTCGAAACCGAGCTCGATGCCGGTGGTCTCGTGAACATGTACTGGATTGGACGCGTCAACGACGCCACAATCCGTCACGACAGCGAAGTGACCGACCTTCTTCTGTCACGGGATGACGTGTGGTTCACGACTTGGGGTGAGGTCTGGTCCACGTGGGCCGTGCATCGTTGCCACGAATTTNCACTTGNNGTCGATCCAGATGATGCNCGAAAGGTCACGTTCACCTTNGAGGACACCGTGGCTTGCGGCTCCTCAAACCCCGAGGCGTGGAAGGTCCCCACGACGTGGCGTTACCNCCCGCCAGAAGGTGCNANCGTCACCGANGTCCTGTTCGAGAACGAGACGGCGCGCGACCTNGAGGGCGTNCGGAANACCGCCATCGGCGCGCGCTCGGACGGCAACGAAACCCTGCTGAGCCTGACCGTGGGCCAAAGCATGGTGCTGATGCACGACGCTCCNGTGGAGCGCGGCGATCTTGACGTCCTNGGCATGACGGACCANTGGAANGGCCTCGGGGTGGCCGTCACCATTGCTGGACACGACACGTGGGATCTGTTCCGGTGGAGCAAGCGCTTCAACGACGAACCTGAACTCCGCTTCACGTGGCTNGTCATCCCACGTGATGCCGATCCAGAGATGCCNTGGCTCCCGTGGGTGGGGCTGCTGGCCGCGGTCGGGACCATCGTGGCCATGCGCCACGTGATCCGCTCCGATGACGGGACGTCCGCCCTTGCGCCGTACCCGAAAACCCGCACCTTCGTTGAGGAAGAGTGACGAAGCCTTCATCCCCGACGCGTCCCGCCCACGGATGAGGTGGACACATGGAAATTGATCCGTGGAGCAGCGCTCAATCCACCGACTACGAGGGCATCATCAGCCGATTTGGGCTGAACCGGATGGAAGGGCTCGATCTTCCCAACCCGACCCGGCTGCACCGTCGTGGCATGGTCTTCGCTCATCGCGACCTCGAAGGGGTCCTCGATGCACAGCGGAAGGGCGAGCCCTTCGGTGTCCTGACGGGACTCATGCCCTCCGGGAAGATGCACCTNGGGCANTCGATGGTCATCGACCAAGTGCGCTGGTTCCAGGAAAGCGGNGGCGACGTGACCATCGCGGTCGCNGACCTTGAGAGTCAAGCGACGAGGGGCGTGGGGCTGAAGGAAGGGCGCAAGGTCGCGCTCGAGCAATACATCGCAAATTACGCTGCCTTGGGCCTCGATCCCGACCGGACGCAGGTCTACTTCCAGTCGTCGCGACCGATCGTCCAGCGGCTNGGCTTCCAGCTTGGTCGCCGTACCAATCTGTCCGAATTTGAGGCCATTTACGGCTTCAAAGGTGAGACCAACCTTGCTCACGTTCAGGCGCCGTTGGTNCAAGCCGGGGACATTTTGCATCCCCAAACGGACGAATTCGGAGGCCTTCGCCCCATCGTGGTGCCCGTGGGGGTCGACCAAGATCCACACCTNCGCCTNACGCGCGGCTTGGCCTCCAAAACGAACTGGTTCAACCTCAAGGAAGGCAAGCATGCGGGCCTGACCGTGGCGCTTTCCGTGCAAGACGACAACGCCGCCGCGCTTGGACNACAGCCCAACGGGCGCGTCGACCGCGAGGTGCGCCAAGGCGTCTTNGACCGCATCGTGGAACGCCTCAACGCGCTTGGATTCAGCGACCTCCGTCCAAANCCAAAGCACGGAACGGTCGAAGTCCCTTCGGCCTCAAAGCGCGACCTTGCTNCCGTCCGCCTCGCCTTGCTCGGTCTTGAACGTGAACTGGGNGGGATGGGTCTGATGCCACCTGCGTCAACGTATCACCACTTTGCCGTCGGCCTNGACGGTGAGAAGATGTCCAGCAGCCGACCTGATTCCACCATCTTCCTTGGCGATGAACCGGCAAAGGTGGCCAAGAAAATCCGCCGTGCCTTCTCCGGCGGCCAACCGACGGTGGAGGAACACCGCCGGCTCGGCGGAGATCCGGACCGTGACGTCGCCTTCCAGTACATGGCCTACTTCTTCGAAGAGGACGATGCTGTGCTCGCAGANCTGGCCGAATCCTACCGCGCAGGGTCCCTCCTCGCCGGTGAAATGAAGCAAGCGTGCTTGGACAGGGCCGAAGTGTGGCTGAGCGAACTCGCAGAACGCCGCGACGAAACCGCTCATCTGGTGGAGGCTTTCCTCGCGCCAGATGCGCTNTGAGCCTCANGCGGAGAACACCGGAGGCTCTGGNCCCATCGGCAAATCTTCGGTTTCTTTCTCGGTCAACGTGCGTTGAACCGCATCGTCGTGCAAAATCAGTGACCGACCGCTGGGGTCGAGGAGTTCGAGGGTGAGCGNCTCATCGAATTGTCCCGCCATCGCCATCGCGAGCCTGAGCCTCAAGTGGTCCAAAGCGGNGCGTTCCTCCTCACGGTCGCCGTGGGCTACGACGTCACGCTCCACGATGTCGAGCACGTCCACGAAGCGTTGGAGCACACCTTCCACGTTGGACACGTATCCAGTTGAAGAGGCACCTGGCGCCACCTCNAGATCGAGTTCAGGAATCCGCACCGTGCAGGCTGTGGACCGNACCACGCGAGCGGTCAAGTGCTCGCGCTCCGTCAACGCCAAGNTCCACCCTGTCGGCGTTTGCGCCTCGGCGGGGATCAGGTCCGTTTGCCGCCAACCGCACGCCAAGCAGAGGAGGGTGACCTGNGTGTGTTCACCGAAGTACGGNATGTCATCGATGTGGGTCCGCAGCCGAAGCCCCTCATCATCGCCGCATGTGGGGCACGGTGCATCGACGACTTGCTCCATTCACCACCGCCTCCCGTCGCCCTCTGGGCGGACGGTCTCGGCCGCGTCTTCGACGCCTCGGACGCCCTCGATACCCGGGGGCAGGACCAGAATGCGCGTGTCTGTGAGCTGCAGCAACCTGCCGCCCATGTCGTCTTCGACGAACAGCGAGAGGTGGTCCAACGCCGCGCGAAACGCATCGCGTCGNCCNAACAACGGCGCGACGTCAAGGAGGGTGATGTGGCCTTCNGCGGTCCAGTCCATCACCTGGCCGATGCCCTCGCTGCTGGCCAAAGAAGCGCGGTGGATGACCGGTGCGCCATGAACGGCAGGAACCGGCGCGTCAGGGTACAAGTTTCGCAAATCGAGGTAGGCNTGAGGAACGGTTGGCGCTGCCGGAACCCGGCGGGCGTCATGGCGCAGGCTCGGCATCTCAAATTGCTCAAGAGGCGAGCCCGTGGGTAATCGTGGGGCTTCAACCGGCGCTCCACTGAAGGCGTCCAGCGAGGACTGCCCTTCATCGGACTCCACGCGGCGGCCCATGCCTTACGCTGGTGTCGAGGTCCCATGAAGCCTCGCTTGCGATGACGGCGGATTCATAAGGGTCCGTCAGGCAGTCCTCCTCACGCACCCGTCCTTCATACGGGGTCGCGGAGGTGAGCAACCATGATTCAGGGCGAGCATGAAGGCGTTCTCAAGACCGGGACCAGCACCGTGGGNATCACGTTCGATGGCGGAGCCGTCGTTGGCGCCGACCACCGTGCAACCATGGGTCACTTCGTGGCCAACAAGAGCGTCCAGAAGCTGTTCCGCATCGGCGACAACCTTGGCCTGACCACCGCCGGCCTTGTTGGACACGCTCAGTCCCTCTCNCGCACCCTTGCGGCTGAGGTGGCGCTCTACGAACTCCGCCGTGGGCAGCAAATGACCGTGAAGGGCGCTGCGACCCTGACGGCCAACATCCTCTCCGGGCGCCCTCACTGGGTGCAGCTGCTCATCGTCGGCGTCGATCCCGAAGGCCCCTCGGTGTACTCCATTGACTCCGCCGGCGGTTCAATNCCCGACGTGTACTGCGCGACCGGTTCCGGTTCGCCCTACATGTACGGTGTGCTCGAAGATGGCTTCCGAGACAACATGTCNCGAAACGAGGCCGTGCTCCTTGCCGCGCGTGCCCTCAGCGCCTCCGGTCAGCGTGACGCGGCCAGCGGCAACGGCATGGACCTCGCGGTCATTACCGCCAAAGACGGATTCCAACTCGTCGATCAATCCGAGATCGACGCCCTCCTCGCCTCACACCGCTGAGGCCCATCCAATTCCCGTTTCCCGCCACCGACGCGGTGGAGGGAGCCGGCGAGGTGTTNCTCATGCGAATGAGCTTCAAAGAACTGAAAGACGAAGTGGCCAAGATTGTNCCCAAGGGTTTCGATTACACGGTCGAATTGGAAGCAGGTGACATCGCCATCATCACGTCNGAACCCGCGCGGTTCGCTGCCGACGGTTTGATCGGNCGCATCGCCAAGCGTGTCCGTCGGACCATCGTGCTGCGTCCCTCAGAGGACATCATGATTTCACCCGAGGACGCCAAGCGCGCCATCGAGGACATCCTTCCAGAGGCTGCGGGCCTCAAGCATACGTACTTCGATGCCTGCCTTCGGGAAATTACGCTCATCTGCGATGACCCCGGAGAGGCCGTGGGCCGTCGAGGTGCGGTGCTCAACGAAATCCGCGACACCACCGGCTGGCTGGTGCGCGTCGAGCGCACGCCGCCGGTCTTGTCCAAGACCATCCANGACATCCGAGGCTACCGTGAGGCCAACGCGGCCGAGCGGCGCAAGTTGCTGAAGACCTTCGGCCTCAACATCCACCGCCCTACCCGTCCTGGCTCAGCCTGGGCTCGCGTGACCGCTCTCGGGTCGTACCGTGANGTGGGCCGGGCTTGCCACTTGGTGACGACGAACGAATCCCGCGTGATGATCGACGTCGGCGTCAACATNGCGAGCGACACGGACCCCATGCCCTACTTCACGGCGCCTGAAGCACTCCCCCTCGACAAGCTCGACGCGGTGGTGTTGACGCACGCNCACNTNGACCANGCNGGCATGCTCCCTGTGNTGTTCAAGTACGGNTACCGCGGNCCNGTGTANTGCACNCCNCCNACNCGNGACATGATGCTCCTGCTCCANACNGACTTCCTNAANGTCGGTGGCGCAGAAGGGAAGCGNGCNCCNTACAGCATGGAAGACATCCGNCAGTGCATGCTNCACGTNGTTGACGTCGANTGGAGCAANACCACCGACATCACGCCGGACGTGAANCTCACCTTCGAGAACGCAGGCCACATNNTNGGCTCGTCNGCGGTGCNCCTCAACATCGCCGACGGNAAGCACAACATCGTNTTCAGTGGNGATCAAAAGTACGAGAAGTCGTGGCTCTTCGACGCGGCCAACGTGCGCTTCCCGCGCTGTGAAACCCTGGTCATCGAGTCCACCTACGGGGCNAGCGGCGACTACCAACCNTCGCGTGAAGAGGCCACGATGGAACTCCAAGACATCGTTCGCCGCACCATNGAGCGTGGCGGCAAGCTGATNTGTCCCGTCTTCGCAGTCGGTCGTTCTCANGAGGTGATGATCGCGATTGATGANCTGTTCCGAGAGGGCAAAGTGAAGCCTGTGCCGGTCTGGTTGGACGGGATGATTCAGGAAGCNACGGCGATTCANGCCGCTCACCCGGATTACCTCACCTCCTCGCTGAAGCGTTCCTTGCTCACCGACGATGGACAGAACCCCTTCACGAGCGAGTGGTTCAGGCCCGTCCAGGGCCGAGAGCTTCGGGAATCCATCATCATGGACACGAGCCCATGCATCGTCTTGGCCACCTCTGGCATGATGAACGGCGGCCCTGTCATGGAGTACTTCAAGCACTGGGCCTCGGAAACGAGGAACTCCCTGTGCTTTGTCGGCTACCAAGCAGAAGGCACCCTCGGCCGCCGCCTCCAGAAGGGCTTCGGCGAGGTGCCGATGATCATCAACGGCCGAACGGAGATGGTCAAGATCGGTTGTGAAATGGTGACCATCGACGGCTTCAGCGGTCACTCGGACCGTCGCCAACTCCTCGATTTCGTCGATCAAATGAGCCCCACACCGAAAGCCATCGTGTGCCATCACGGCGACTATCACAAGTGCAACGAACTCGGGAAAACCCTGCGCGAGCGCTACCGTTGCCGCACCTATGCGCCTCGTAACCTCGAGACGGTCCGCTTGTTCTGAGGCTCACACCATCGGTTCGCCGCACTCTGGGCAAGGAATGCCGGGCAGAAACATGCCGGGGATGTACCCGCACTCAACGCACATCGAGGTCGTTTCGTCCATGCCATCACTGTCTCTG
>NZMM01000018.1 GCA_002694585.1 Methanobacteriota archaeon | reverse complement strand
GTGCTGTCCTTGCCCTATGACGTCGTGCCGCTGATGCCGATGTGGCTTTCTTTGGCCGTGCTTGGCTTGGCCGTGGTGAACCTCGTCCTGATGCGCAGGCCTCAATCCGCTTGAGTGAAGCGGTTTGGTTGGAGAAAAGGTCTTACTCATCGCACGAAGGAAACAACGTATGCCGCCCGGAAAAGTTCAGTCGAGTTCTTGCAAACGGGTGCCGTCTCCGAGCAGGCCAACGCCGCAATCGTACCTTGGGTTGATGCAATTTTGGACGATGAGGTCCATGATGTCCGCATCCCAGCCGTTCAACCAATCGCCATGCAAGGACGAGCCCCTCGGGTGTGATGCGTTCATGTCTGACGAGAGGTACCACGTGTCCGACGGCCCAGTCTCTTCCGTCACCCAATACGCGAACTTGTACGAAATTTCGGGGATGGGCACAGGGTGCGAATCGGGGCATTGTCCCGTCCCGGTGTGCGGTGCTTCAGCGAGGATCGGATAGGACATGTGGCTGCGTTGATTGTCGGAGGTGAGGTTCACGCCGTCCCAACACTGTGGAAACACCACCCTGAATTCGAGCAATTCGCCGGGTTGGCACTCCGGCAAATACGGCACGTGATCCATGGGGTCGCCCTCGTCGAACTGAGGTGAAGGCGCCTCCCAATGTTCGCAACGGTATTTCGCGCTGATGACGTCCTGCGGTTCTGGCCGATCATGGCCTGCAATCATCACCAAACCCTCAGGAGGGGCTTGGATGAGGTCTGCGGGGATATGGAAGCCGCTCTTGTAGTAGAACAAGGGCTCGATGTAAGGCACACGGGTGCCGTCGGCTGCGTAGAGGGATGGAACCCAATATGCGGCTTGATTCAGCGAACCGCCCTCGCAGGTGGTGGGTGCTGTCGCGTTGATGAGGTCGTCAACGGTGGTGAACGCGTCCGTTTCGGGGAACCCGAAGAACACGTGCTCATGCGCTGCATCAACCTGCCCCGGGTAGACCAAGGGGTCGTCGTGGTTGATGTGCGACTCATCGCAACGTGTGCGGAAGTTTCCAGTCCCCACCCCGCTGATGTAAACCGGCTCATCCGATAACACCCTCCCCGGTTGGAGCTCACTCGCCGGAGGTGGATTCGTCTTCACGACATCGCGCTGTGACCACACGTAGGCATCGAGCGCGAGGTATGCTCCAAGAAGCATCACCAAGACGACCAAGGCCACCAATTTACGGCCCAGAAACCGCGGACGCGATGACCTCTTGAGGCCATCAAGACCCGTGACCTCGTTCATGGTTTACGCTGCCTTGAGCCACATTTAGGGCTGTGGTGAAGATGTTCGCGATTCAGCGGAGGATCGCGTCGTGCATCTTCGCGAGGTCGCGCGTGATGTTCTTCTGATGCGACTCGAGCGTCCCACCGCCGATTTCGAGCAGCTTGGCGTCGCGCCACAGGCGCTCAACGTGGTATTCCGCCACGTACCCATAGCCGCCCATGACCTGCATGGCGGCGTCGGCGATCTCCTTGGCCGCCGTCGTGGCGTACAGCTTCACACCGTCGGAATCGAGGCGCTGACCGGCTTGCCCGAGCACCAGGTTCGAGGCCGTGTCGTAGATGTACGCGCGCATGGCGCGGTACTTGGCCCAAGACTCGCCGATGTGGCGCTGAATCTGCCCAAAGTCCCGGATGCTGCTGCCGAAGGCGGTGCGGTCCGTGGCGTACTGGTTCATTTCTTCGAGGGCGCGGCGTCCAATGCCCAGCGACATGGCCGCAAGCGCGAGGCGCTCGATCTCGAGGTTGCCCATCATGTGAAGGAGGGACCCGCCTTCATCTCCGACGAGGTTCGCGGCCGGCACGACACAATCTTGGAAGACCAGTTCCGCGGTGTTGGATGCGCGCATGCCCGTCTTGTCCATGATCTTCTGACCAACGCTGTAGCCGGGCATTCCGGCCTCCACGAGGAAGGTGCTCATCTGCACGCGTCCACGCTCGTCCTCTCCGGTGCGGGCATAGACCCACACCACGTCAGCGGGCGTGCCTTCTTCGTCAAGCACACCGTTGGTGATCCACATCTTGCGGCCGTTGAGCAACCACGTGCCGTCGGCTTGTTTGACCGCGTTGGTGCTCAATCCAAGGACGTCCGTACCCGCGTCCGGCTCCGACATTGCCATGGCACCGATCCACTCACCGGAGCAGACCTTGGGCAGGATGCGCTCCTTCTGTGCGTCGTCGCCGTTGAAGGCGAGGTTGTTGACGAAAAGCAAAGCATGCGCCAGGTAGGCCAGCGCGAAACCGGGGTCAGAGGCCGAGAGTTCCTCGTGCACGATGCACACGGCCACGGCGTCAAGATTGGCACCGCCATAGGCCTCGTCCACGGTCAAACCGAGCAGGCCCAATTCGCCCATGGACCGCATGAGGTCGAGGTTGAACCGCTCGAGGCGGTCGTGCTCATGCGCTTGAGGCTCCACGTGCTCCTGAACCCACTCGCGCACCATCTCACGCAACATGAGGTGGGCTTCCGTGGGGTTCGCAAGGTCGTGCATCACGGTGCTCACCACCCCTTCCGACCTGCGGTCGCCATTTCAAGGAAGCGTCCCAATCGGCGTTCTGCATCACAGGTCTTCAGGCGCCGGGACCTTCAGAACACCGAAAGGCGTCTAGTCCTGTGACTGCAGGTCGGCATGTTGCTTTCGTCCGCATGTGCCGCATAGGCAACGATTCGCCCCATTGAAGGCAAGAGGAATCGTGGGACCAGCAGGCATCTGTTTGCTCGACTGCAGAGCAAAGGAGTTACAATAATATGCGCTTTGTGGAAGTTACTACCATGGGAGATGTGGGTTCGCCCATAGCCTACTACATTCGGGCCGCTGGTACCCCCTTGGGATACTGGCACATGCTCGCCATCTTCAGCGTCCTGTCAGGAATTTTCCTTCTCTTTCTCGCCAATCTGATCATCAAGGCTAACCCAGGGAAAGCGAAGAACCGCTTCATGGCCTTGATGCTGGTCAGCGAAGCACTTCGTTGCTTTACCTCCATGCTGTTTTGGGTCTATGCGTGGCCTGAATCCATGCTGGAGGTCCTGAAACCCGCTCGCGTGGTGTATTACACCATGTCGCTGCAATTGTTCTTCCTCTACATGGCCGCGGCGACCTTCTACAGCGAGAAAAAGTGGGCCAAGAGCATCGCGAACTCGTTCAATCTCCACGCCCTTTACCTTCTTCCAGCGTTTTGCTTGAGCACGGTCCTGATCATCAGTTACCTGAGCGGTGGGACGGACGTCGCCATCGGTGATCTAAGTTGGATTTACTGCGAGAGCGTCGGGGTTGGCGAAGGCAGGACGGCCTCGGGCAGGCCGCTAGGTTTTGAGGTCGAATGTCCGGTTGAATTCGAATCCGCCTATCCGTTGACGATGTCCAACGTTGAGCTGGGGCCACTCACCCGCGTGCTTCTGTTCATTCCGCTCATTGGCGCCATCGTGGCCACCGTCGCACTCACGCGGTCGCGAAACAGGATCGTTGTCCTGGAGAATTCCAACCTTACCGGCGAGGTCCGGGCCGTGCGCGTTGGCTTCATCGGCAAAACCACCATGCAGGTCACCACCTCGCTCATCCTCTTTTGGATGATCACGATGCTTGGAGAGTCGCCGACCCTCGAGACCAACATGTTCAACCCAGCCATGGACGCTTTCAACACGACCCTGTTGATCTTGCTACCTCCTTTGATGCCAACGGCCGTGGTTGTGGCCGCTTTGTTTGAGGGAATCGTGTTTACGTACGCCGTCATCAAGAACGACATGTTTGGCATCGACGAGCAACTCAGAAAAACATTCACAACGACGATTTTCGCGGGTTCTGGTGCCATTCTTTTCCTGGTCAGCACCGAGTTGATGGAATCGGTGTTCAATCAGGGTTGGATCGGTGGCGTGTTCATCGGTCTGACCTTTCTCATCATGAGAAAACCCATCATTGCAACACTCGGAAACGTCTCTTCGAAACTCATCCCTGAATCGCACACCAAAGAAGAGTTGGGCTACCTCGAGATGTACTACCTTGCAAAAAAGGACGGCAACATCACCGACAGTGAGCGTTCGATGTTGGACCTGCAAGCCAGAGCATACGGGCTTTCTGAAGAACGGAAAGCGTACCTTGAGGGGTGGTATGACGAGATCCTGAGCGCGGGCGCGGACAACAAATACCTCGCGAGAAAGTACGGGAAGAGTGGTGTCAACTTGATGAGTGTCTTTGCCACAACAGGAGAAGCACCCATCGATGAACGGGAAATCAAAGAAGCGTTTACGCGGATGGACACGAACACCGACAACGTGATTTCACCGGACGAGTTTGCTGCATCACCCGAGGTGTCCAAGCTTCCGGAGGACACCCGCACGGAATTGTTCACTGAAATCGATCTGAACAAAGACGGGGTGATTCAGTACGAAGAATTCAGAACCCAAGCCCAGATCACCGAATCTGAAGTTTTGAACATGAACATGGAAGAGGCGTACCTCGAGATGTACAAGGTCGCCATGGACGACCTCATCATCACAGACGATGAGCGAAAGATGTTGGACATTCAGGCAAAAACGCTCGGCATCTCAAAGCAACGGGCCATGGAATTGGAACACGCATACGATGCAAGCCTCGAGGACGCGCCGTAAGGCGATGCCCATCGGCCAAGCAATGCGTGATGGACATCGTCCTTTTGATGGGCACAGCACAGGCACCAAACGAGGATGCCCGTTCCATCTTCAGGCGTGGTCCATCGGCACCATCAAGACCGGGATGGACATGGTTGGTCTGTGTCGAGAATCGACGACATCGCCTCGTCGGGCAGCGACCTGCTGCTCGTCGTTGAAGCGCAGGGTCCACTCGCGGGCGTGCCCATTGTGCTCTTTTCGGTCCTTCTCCTCCTGCAAGGCCACCGTCGCCTGCCCGTCACGGCCTTCGCCATCGGTGCAGCCGCCGGCTACGTGTTGGCCCCAAACCTGCTTGGCATGCTCGCCTCGGTGGGCGTTGAATCGCCGCTGGACATGGCGCAGAGCCAACTGGCGTGCGCCGCAATCATCGGGATCATGATGGTCTCCGTGGCCCAAGCCAGCCTGCGCATGATGGCCGGTTTGCTGGCCTTCATCGGCATCACGGCCGGCGTGCAGGCCCTCTACGTGCGCGGCATCGACATCGAGCAGGGCGAATTCATCCCGATTATCGCCGCTTTGGTGACGTGGTACTTCACGCGCTCCGTGCGCCGGCTCTTGCCGACCATCGCGGCCGCGGCGGTGGGCTCGGTCGGCCTGCTTGTTGGCGTGTTCATCCTCCTCGAAATGCCGGTCATGACCCTTCATCCCGGCGCTTCGACCACGATTTGGTTCGCCATTCCCCTCGCGGGCATGAGTTTCGTCTACCAGCACCGNGCCGCCAAGAAGCGTGCACAGAAGAAGGAACTCGAGGGCCTGATGAAGGACCCGTCNATGAAGNACCTCACCGANGCGCAGAAGCGCGAACGCGCCCTCGAAGTGCAGGCCCGCCTCAANGCCGGNCGCAGCGCNGGTGGCGGAGGCAAGGTCGGCGGCAAAGGCACTGGGACCGTNCGTCGTCGGCGCGACCCCTTGGAGCAGTACNTGACGCCTTACGGCAAGTCGGTGCTCGACCGCCAAGCCATCGAANGCTCGCGTCGGCACCGAAGGCAGCGTTCAAGACAACACCCTGCGTCGGATGAANCGTNAACCTCGCNAGGCGAGGCACAGGTGAGCAGCATGCGCACGATGGCCCTCCTCCTGACCACCATGATGCTGACCTTGCCGCTGGCCGGCTGCCTCGGCGGTGAAGCGCCTGAACCCGAGGCGCCTGCACCGACGGTGTGGGACTTCGAACGCCCTGAATTGACCTGGTACCACATGCCCGGTGCGGTGGACGCGTGGGGCAACGACAGCCTCGGCCTCGAAGGTCGTAATGCGCCCTTCCACGCCATGGGCACCTACTACGGCATCGGCATGTCCACCTTCGAGCCGACGATGGGCATCACCGAGTCTCAAACCCTCTTCATGAGTTCCTACGGCAACGGACCTGGTGGCTCAACGGCCGTGGTGGCTTGCGATTTGATCG
Source organism: Methanobacteriota archaeon (assembly GCA_002694585.1). Classification (GTDB taxonomy): domain Archaea; phylum Thermoplasmatota; class Poseidoniia; order Poseidoniales; family Poseidoniaceae; genus MGIIa-L3. The sequence goes on along the minus strand of NZMM01000018.1, from coordinate 10,760 downwards.
GCATGACCACCGTGTTGGATTACTCCTGTGAGAACGTCTACGATCCGCTGCTGCCGATTGCGAACTCCAACGACCCCTACATCTACGTCGCCCCGTGGACCAGCCGCATCATGAAATTCGACATGCACGCCTTGCTCGGCATGACCGTGGAGTGGTCCGACGACGAGGGCGCATCGTGGAACGGACCCAGCGTGGCCACCCAGATTTACTCGGTGCAGGACCACCAAACCATCGCGAGCTCGAACATGGAAGCCCTCTTCCATCCGACCACCTGGATGTTCTGCATCAACGGCAACGCGCCGCACCCCCTCTGCTCGTCCAGCCAAGACGGCGGCGCCACGTGGGGCCCCGAAACCTCGGGCGCACCGGTGACCTGCTCCTCGGGGGGCTTGTCCGCTCACCTGGTGGGCAGCGTGGACGGCAACTTCTACCGCGGCAACAAGGGATGCACGGGTGAAGGCTACTCGGTCTTCCGCACCACCAACGCGGGCATTTCGTGGACCGAACACCCGCTCCCGACCTCCGAAACCGGTACCGCCGACACCTGGAACGCCGAGGAAGCGCAGGTGGAGGTCGATTCCGCCGGCAACGTTCACGCCATGTGGATGGGCCTCGACGACATGCCCTACTGGTCCTACTCGCGCGACCAAGGCGCGACGTGGTCCAACGCGACCATGATTGCTCCACCCATCGGCCTGACCGGCACCGGATTCCCGGTGGTCGTGGCCGGCGACGAGGGCACCGTCGCCTTCGGCTACGTCGGTGAAGACGCCCGCGAAGAGGAAATCTGGAACGCGTACCTCACCTACGCAACGGACGCCTTCAACGAGACGCCACTGCTGACCACCGTGCAACTCAACGCGATGGACGACCCGATCGACACCCTCGAGGACTGCGGCTACAACCGCTGCGGCGGTCTCGGTGACTTCCTCGACATCCGCGTGGATGCCGAAGGGCGCACCTGGTTTGCCTTGGCCCACAACATTGGTGGCGACAACGGTGCCGATGTTGGCATCTTCGCGACCTTCCACGAAGGGCCAAGCCTGCGGGGCGAGAACATCACCATGCTGGCCCCGATGCCCGCCGGTGGTCCGCAGACCCTCTGAGCCCAATCGGGCAAAGGACAAGGTCGGTGGGCCAATCCCCAGCCATGCGCAGGACGCCTTTCGACGGGTCGGCGCCTCCCGAAGAGGAGAAGATGAGTCCGCTGGAGCGGACGCTGTTCCTCGGCTTCATGGCCGTGGTCGGCCTCTTGCTGCTCTCCTTTGCCTACGGCCTCGTGTTGGCATTGATTGGAGCCTGAACGGCATCAATCGGTTGGCGCGTCCATGAGGTTGATCTGACGCACGGCCTCGACCACGTCACCGTCCTCCCACCAATCCACCGCGACAAAGGTCGGTCGCTTGCCGTGCTGGAGCCAACACTCCGTGGCCCGTTCAACGATGAAATCAACCTCGTTCACTTCCTCGGCGCGCAGCGGATCGGACAAGCCTGCAGGACCGCCAAGCCAGTTGTTCATGTGGTACACCGGCTGAGCGCCGTCGCCTCGGTGCACGTCGCAGTTCATGTCCTCCGGCTGGTCTTCAGCGTAATTCGTCGTCCATCCGTAGGTGGTGAAGCCATGGAAATGAGGGTGCGCCTCGTCGTTGGCCTGCTCCCAGAAGAGGACCAGGGTCGTGCCGTCGTCGACCAACTCGCCCAAAGTCGGCCACGGCGTGTTCAACTCGTGGACGTAAACGCGATCGGTCAAGTTTGCACCGCTGAACTGCGCCCACAGGTGGTCCGGCTCGACGTAGTTCTCGATGAGCAGGGTCACCACGTCACGCGGGGCCTCGGACATCCGGGATTCGAGCTCGCCCAGCCAGACGCTTGGNTCGACACGCCCGTACGAGCATGGACTGATGGCACCGTCNTGGCTGCCGTGGCAGAAGCGTACCTCGTCCACCAACGGGTCGTCNCGGTCGAGGTAGTGCGTGTCGAGCATGAAGGCCCGCATGCCGGCGTNCCACTGCGCGTCAAGCCCGCTGCGGTGGTTGCTGGCNGGGTAGAAGATGCCGTCCGCGTGNGTNGCGAAGGCGTTGTGCGTTTCCGGGAAGGTCACCTCGTCGTAGGNACGGTCGCACAGGATCTCCATNCCGTTGCATTCGCCTTCGGANGTTTNCGCCNNNACCGGCGTNTCCTCNGNGGANAACACGCTCCACGACACCGCCACCAGCAGCAGCGGCACGAGGGCGGCGAAAGCCCACCGNGTGGCGTTCATCNAANANGGCTTCAGCAGACTTCCTCATCATCTTTGTCGAACAGAGAACGGCGTGGCCGGGAGGTGAGCACGGCTCCGTTGCAACGAGGGCCGTGGCCGGGAGGTGAGCACGGCCATGCCGTGCGAAGAACATCAGTCAACAGCTCACCTGAGGCCACGGCCCGCTCGCAGCAGTAAACAATAGAGGGCCGTGGCCGGGAATTGAACCCGGGCTGGCAGAACCACAATCTGCCGTGCTAACCCCTACACCACCACAGCCAAGAGGTATCGCGCCGTCCTGACGCGCCTATTTCAACGCACCGCAACGCGTTTCTTCATGGTGCAGGAGACCCGTGCGTTCAAGTGCCGCTGTGACCCAAGGTGGAGCATGACCAAGGCACGCGTGGCGACCTTGCTCGTCCTCCTGATGCTGCTTCCCGCCCTTCCGGCCGGTGCTCGAAGCGTGCACAGCACGTCCGATGTGGACCTCTTGCCACAAGGTGTGTTCGACGATGCGAACGCGTGGGACCTCGACGACAGCGTCTCCTTCAGCACCGCACCGGCCCAGCACACCCAAGCCATGGTCGCCGACGATCACCTGACCTTCATGCATGAGCGCCCAGAAAATCTCGTAGCGCAGACGGTCTGGGCGACGTCCACCCCGACCAACAGCAACGCAAGCCTTGGAGCGCCCGATGGCGCCTACTCGTGGAGCACCGGCCCCGACATCGACGTCAACGGCTTCGACGTCAGTGGGCTGACGAACTACGCCGTGCGCGACGTGACCCTGCTGTTGGCCATCGAAGTCCCCGGAGCCCTGTACCAGGACAAAGTTCGGATTTCCCACGAAACGGGCGGCGTCTTCGATCTGGTCAAGACGTGGTCCAACACGGGTGGAGGCATCGATTACATGGACGGCCAACCCTNCCGCATNGGCCTCGACGATCCAACCAACTGGACCTGGAATGAACTCGCCGACCTGACGGTCCGACTGGACTACGTCTCTGAAGGAACCACNGACGACAGTGAGCTTCGTGTGGACGCCGTTGGCCTCGAAATCGTGGTGTTGACGCCGTGGTACGGCGGCGAGCAAGCCACCGCCACCACGACCACCACGGCCGTGGAGGTGCCCGTGCTTCACCTCGACCTTGCCGCCGGCACCACGGACGGCTTGTCCTTGGCCTCGTGCGGACTTCAGGCCACGAGCGAGGGCACCANGGGANAATGGACCAGCGCGCTTGTNGAGCGACCCGCNGAACAGCGCCTTGGNCGCGTGGCATACGCCTTCGAGGGCCCGACGGACAACCTCTCCTTTGAGATGCGGACCGTGGCCGCCGACGGNAGTGTGGGCGCCTGGACCTCCTACGACACCNGCACGTTGCTGCCCGATGTGGACGCCGTGCACCTCCGNGTCAGCATGAACGAAGGATGCATGACGCGNCTGACGGTGGACNTCAACGATCCAACCNTGACGCTCATCGGCCGCATCCACGGCGACGTCGAGGGACTGCTGGAGAGCAGTTCGCGATGGGCTGCCTACGTCAATGGCGTGGTCGTCGCCAACGAGCCGGTCACCACCCTTGGCTCCTTCCAGTTCGACCTCCCGGTCGGNCACGCCATGGCCGAAGCCGAGGATCACGTCGAAGTCCGGCTCGGGTCGGTGTTCACGTGGGACGCAGACGGTTCCGCCAGCAGCATCGCGGTGGAATTCACTGAGGTTCGCCTCAGCGGCGGGTACAGCATCGAGTACGACGAAGACCCCGTCTGCCAGAACGTGGGTGACCAACATTTGACGGAGGACGCGGGCGGCATCGTNTTGCCCCTGATCACCCGATGCACCGATGACCGCACCCCAAGCGNCGACCTTGCGGTCACCTTTGCCAACNCCGCACCCGACGTGGCCAACGTGGAACTCACAGAAGGACANGTGGTCGTCTCCTTGGTGCCAGAAGCCTCNGGAAACGCGGTCATCACCACCACGGTGNTGGANGCTGCAGGCAACACCTGGACGGAAACATGGACCGTCCACGTGGCCAACGTGGACGATGCCCCAGTCGTGGGCGAATTCCCNGGGACNGTNCCNGTNGAGCACGAGGTGGAAACCACCGTGTCCATCGACGTCAGNGATGTCGATTCGACGGACCTGCAAGCCACCACCAACCGTTCGTGGGCCACCGTTGACCTCGCCGCAGGCGTGGTGCGCCTCACCGCCCCAACACCAGGGTACGTGTCCGTGGGCGTNACCGTCTGCGACGACACTTCGTGCACCGACCGCACCCTCGACCTNGACGTCCGCGCCTTGGCAGACCTGAGCATCGACGACCTCGCNGTGCCTTCCGCTGAATTGGAGGCGGGCAGCATCGTCGATGTCGTGGTCTACGTGCGGAATTCGGGCGCGGTCACCGCCACCCTGGTGGACGTGCGCTTGACCGCTGACGGTGAGCTGATCGGTACGGGTGAGATTCCGCTCATCGAGCCCGGCGGCCTTGGCGTGGTGGAATTCGCGTGGAAGGTCCCTGAAGACGGGGACGCGCTGATTCGACTNGAGGCTGAGGTNGACCGAAGCGCAACCACCGACGAGCGGGACGAGTCCAACAACCTCGACAGTCTNGNCGTGACGGTCGTTGAGCNGGANGGCACCACCGACGACGGTCAATCGGNCGGACTGGAGTTGTCAGGACTGACGNTTGTAGGNACGACGGTGTTTGTCCTNATCGCGATTGTCGGGCTCTTTGCNGCCTTCGCNCCAAANCGCATTCGAAAGATCGAGTGAATCCGACCACGCCAGTCGCATAATGCGCGAANNACGCTGAACCTTGATATGCGAAGAGCAGGGGGCTCGCTTCCTCTTGAGGCCGTGGGGGCCGTCCGGAAACGGCNAGAGAGGTTGTGGGGACCATGCCGGAGTTGAANATCCGCATTGAGACTGAGGAATACATCTACGAAGAGTACATCGAAGCGTGATCAGCCCTCAGCGCTGGTCCACGCACGNGGGTACACCTCGGTCGCCATGACCACCGTCTCGGCCTTTGCNACTTCGCCNTCAGACATCTCCTGAATGGACGAACTGTCCACGCTCAAGCGCATCAGCGCAATGAGTTCACCCTTCATCGACATCGCCGCCACCAGTGAACCGGTCGTCCAGCCACCGTCCACAGACACNACGCCAGGTCGCATGAGGGGCGCACCGTGCGCCACCGCNCCGACCGCTGCGTCCCGCACCACGACGGTGGGCAGATCNTCGACGAGGATTTCGATGGGGTGCAGCAACCGGAGCAAGGCGTCAGGCTTGCCCTCGGAGGACCACAGCCAATGTGCATCAGCGACCTGTTGGAGGGTGGCCGAGGCCTGCAGATCAAAGCGGCCCGAGGCGGAGCGGCGNAGCTCAACGAGGTTGACCGGCCGATNGAGCAGCAAGCCNAGGTCGCGGGCCATGGTTCGAATGTAGGTTCCAGCCTCACAGGCCACTTCAACGACGATGTGGGTGGCGCTCCGGTCGAGCAANACGAGGCGCTCAATGCGGCGGGTCCGGACCTGAACCTTCACCGCGGAAATCTCGGGTGGAACGTTATAGACACGGCCACGCAAGCGCGACAAGCCTGCTTCGAGGGCTTCGTCGTCAATCGATNCTGGAACATCGAGCACCGCGATGTAGGTCTTGTCGTGGGTCAGCACCTTCCCCGTAAGCCGCATGGACTTGCCAAAGGTCAGCGGAAGCACGCCGGTTGCGAAGGGGTCGAGGGTGCCACCGTGGCCCATACGCTCAAGGCCGAAGTGATCGCGGACCCAAGCCGCCACTTGGTGGGACGTCGGGCCNGCCGGCTTGTCNAGCAGAAGCACGCCAGCGGCGATGCGCTGCTCGATGGAGCGCTCTTCNGGGCGCTGCCCNAAGGCGGGATCGGTGGTGGCTTCAGCGTCGAGCACAAGATGGGTCATGCTGCGTCCTCCTCAATCATCGCCACCACGGCCGCAAGGACCTCAGCGGCGTCAAGTCGACTNGCGTCGAGCACATGTGAATAGGGTTCCGCATCCTCAGGTTGGATCCCGTAGAGTTCTTCGAAGCGCGCGCCGTCCACGGCGCGGCGTTGCTGGTTCGCCTGCAGCGCCGATTCGAGGTCACCGCCCTCTCGCATCACGACNCGNCGTGCACGCTCGTGNTCGTCGACCTCAAGCCACACGCGCAGACCNCCGAGGCCGAGGCGGTACGACCACCAACCGGCCATGCGGCTTTCGACCACATCAGGACCGCCGTCCGCCTGCATTCGCTCTTGGAGGAGGGCGTCAAGTTCGCGGTCCACAGAAGGGTCGTCGGCACACAGCCGTCCGAACGCACCCAGGTCAAGGCCGCGGCGCGCCGCTTCTTCACGGAAGATTTGACCGCCGTTGAGCGTGGTCCAACCGTAGCGCTNGGCNAGGGCGTGAACCAGCGTTGAGGTGCCGCTCCCCGGATGGCCGGAAACGGTCACGCGGACCATGGTCACACCCACTCGTGGAAGCAGGTTTGGCAGACCTTGGTCCGNGGCCCTTCGCGACGCACTTGATCGCTCCAGCAGGTCGGACAGGTCATGTCCTTCGTCGCGGCCACNGGNTTCNCCACGTCGTCCTCCTTCTCAACGGTCGCCGCATCGTTGCGCTTGCGCGGCCCGTCGCGACGGCGACGCTGCTCTTGGCGGCGCTTTCCTGCGGCGTCGGTGGCGCCCTTCTTGCCTTGCACCAGGTGCAGAAGAGGCTCAGGAATGGTTTCCGCCGCNGTCACCAGAGGGTGGTTTCGGTAGCGGAGGAGCTTGATGTGGCGGTCCACCACGCGGCCGAGAGGCGCGCTCATGCAAATGTAGGCACAAATCCACGCTGGGAAAAGCAGGAAGCGATCGTTCAGGCCCCACTCTGGCGCCCATGGCAGAGAAATGTAGCCGACGCGGNAATCTTCGACCGTGGTGGTCAGCCATGCAAAGATGGCGATGATGAACACCATGGTGAACATCATGGGTTTCATCGCNCCCATCTGAACGCTNAGTTGNTCCGGCATCATCTGTTGCTGCAGCGTCATCGCCTTGTCTTGGAGCGTGGAATCGCGCGACATCCGGGCCTCGTTCATGATCTGGCGGACCTGACCCTGACGGTGCTGAAGGTGGGCCTGNGCAATNGGATCCATGAACAGGTTGCGCAGGACGGTGTTGACCANCATCGANGCGCTGCCGAGGATGAGGAGCGTGATGATGACAAAGCGCTCCTCGGGCAACACCGGNGACAAGATGGGNTGNGCGATGTCGCCGAGCGTGTTCCNNATGNTCGGGTTCACGACGAGCANGACCATCATGAGCATCATGGCCAGCATGGTGAACATCGCGCCCTGNGGNGGGGCGGGCGGCGCGGGTCCACCGGGGGCCGACGGGGTGCTCACACCCCGACGGCGTGCACGCACGGCATGAACGTTCGCCCGCCCGCACCTCCGGCTGATGGCTTCAAGTCCCTCCCCGTCCACCGACCACCATGCGCCGACGAACGCCGCTCGAGGTCAACGCCGGTTGGACGCACCCGTTGCCCATGCCCATGCCCGGTCAACCCGTTAGCGCGACCTTGGAGGAGGCCGAGGCCCAACTGAGTCGTTTGCCTGCCTCGCCTCGTGTGTTCATGTGGACGGAAATGGAGCAGCGCTGCCCNGACGGCTGGGGTTACCTCCCCAGCGTGCGTCCCGGCGCGCCCCCCGAATCCATCGAGGCAGAACTTGGCGCGTGGATGCGCCAGTACCCAGAGGCGTGGCTGGCGGTCGATTTGCGCGTGGGCACCATGGCTCCGGCCACGCGTACGCCGCTCGACGAATTGTTGCGAAGCATGCGCCGGCCAATCATCCTGATCGTGGATGAAGAGGACGGTTCGGACCTCGCCCCGCGGTGGCAGTTGCCGTTCTGAATCAAACTTCGAACACAAAGCCGCAGGAACACTCGATGGCCTTCGCGTCGACTTCAGTCGTGCAGATGGGGCAGGATTTGGTCGATGGGCCCGCGTCGGCCTCAGCCTCGGAATCGCCAGAAGCCTCGGCTTCGTCGGCCTCTGCCTCTGCTCCGTCGTCCGGAGATGCTTCATCCTCAGCAGCGCCCTCGCCATCATCGGCGTTGGCTTCGTTCCACGCAGCCGCGGCGTCCTCCAACTCTTGCTTCTTGAGGTAGTTGTTGCCGTCGTGGTCGAAGGAGGAAGCGTGCGCAATGAAGGCGTCACGGTGCTCGCTGCCGATGCCGTGGGCGTCCATGACGCGGTCGAGCACGTCGTCGCGGAACTTCATCGCGGGAGCGGGCGCCTCGTCCTCGGCTTCTTCNACCTCGGCAGGTGCCTCGGCGGGTGCCTCATCGTCTTCGATTTCNTCGCCNAAGACCGCACCGTGGAAGGTGTTGAGGAGGTCGGTGTCGATNTCACCCTCGCCNTTGATCATGTACGAGACGTCGATGCGTTCAGACTTACCGACGCTGGGCAGGTGCCAGACGACGGTGGTGCCCGTGGCGTCGGTCTCTTGCGTCATCTCGACGTTGTCGAGCAGTTCCTTGTTGGCGCGAACGTCGCACCCGTCCATCTCGTAGCCGGGTGGGATGACGTCCTTGAGCTGCACATCNGCCAGNGGCGTGTCACCGTTGTTCTCGAAGAGGATGAGCACCTCGTAGCGNCCACGGCCGCCGACCTTCAGCGCCTGCTTTCCGGCCGAGAAGTCACGGCGGTTGTGCACGACACGAATCGACGGAGCGGACTCCACGTCGCGCTCGCANACGGGACCAAAGCGCTCGCAGCTGAACTCGCTGCGGATTGGAGCGTCGACCCGCTCATTCTGCGGCGAGGGGTCCGGAGCCACCAGGTCGTAGGTCACGATGACCTCGTCACCGGGCGACATGCCGATAGGACCCTTGCGGCCGATGGTCAGCGTCAGGGTATGACCGGCACCGTCAGGGCTGTGGTGTTCGCCTTCAAGCGTGATGCCTTCGCTGACTTCCGCCTTGAATTGCTCAGGCGGCAGCGATTGACCGCCGTGCTTGATCTTCAGGGTCGAGGTGTCCAACGCGTGGAACACGCCAGGGATGTCGTCGGTCAGGCGCATCAGGTTGATGTCCGAAGAACCGGTGTTGGTGATTCTGATCTCCGCCTGAACGGTCTGTTCTCGGTAGGAGTGGAGTTTCGCCTTGCTGTAGGTCTTCTCCACCTTGCCGTCGACCACCGCGAGGTCACGGGAGGCCATCGTGAGGGTGCCTTCGGTCGAAGCGCTGGTGCGCGGCAGGACCGTGTAGGACAATTCCCAGGTCAAGTCAGGCTTCTCGGCCGAAGCGACGCTGACCGACTCTGAGCGCCATTCGCCGTGAGGAGCCACGTCTTCGTTGACGTCGCTGAAGTCGAACAGGAGTTCGTCGCTGCCCTTCAGACGTGCCTGAAGCTTCACCAAGTCCACTGCAAAGGACGAACGGTTCTCGAACACCGCGGTCACTTCCCACGTGTCAGGTCGCTCGCCCTCGACGGAGCGCATGTAGGCGAAGCCGCGACAGAAGGCGTCGAGGTCCTCGAAATTCATGGTTGAAAGGGCGGCATCAGCACGGTAGGTGGCCACGGCCGAACCGCTGGAGATGGGCTTCTTCCCGTCGGTGCTGAGGGTGCCACGCACCACGAGGGTGCTGGTTGCGCCGGTGGCGAGGGTGCCAACGTCCCACGTCAGGGTACCGTCTTCGACGGAGGCGTGTTCCGCTTCAGCGACGTTCATGCCTGTCGGAAGCGGCCGTGTGACGACCACGTCATGCAGGTCCGAAGCCCCAACGTTGCGCACGTCGATTTCGAGCGCGATGGTGTTTTCCGCACCCATGGCCAAGGAGAGCGAACGCTCCTTGTCCCGTGCTGGGTTGGTGTCAAAGCGCTCAGTCATCATGAGCATGTTCCGGTCAGAGACGGTGTATTCCACCACGTGCTCTTGACCTGGCTCCAGTTCCTCGACGCTCACGACGTGACCTTCGAGGTCGGTAGAGCCGGCGTCGGACATGACCGCGTCCACGTCGTAGACGCGATCGCCCTCGGACGGGTTCGTCAGGGTCAGCGTTCCCGTCACCTTCTGCTTGGTCACGTGACCGTCCGCATCGATGTCGGTCTGCTCAACCTCGTGAATGCTGCCTTGGAGCTTGTCGCCGGCGATGCTGTCAACCTCGTCGGTCGAGCGAAGCACGGCACCGGCAACGACGCCAGAGAGACCTTCTTCGGTGGCGTCGAGCTTGTCCTCGCCCTCGCCCTGAACGCCTTCAACAGGGAGAGCAGCGGTCAGGTCGGGCAAGTCGGCTGGAGGTGCAGGGGTCAGCAGTGCGTCCGCGGCCAAGGGGTCAGCGGGCGGTGCTGGAGGCGCCAACAGCGCGTCTGCGGCCAAGGGATCGAGGCCGGGTGGAGCTGGCGGTGCAGGCATCGCCAGCGGATCCTCGGCAGGCGCCTCAAGACCAGGTGGTGCGGGAGGTGCAAGCAGCGCGTCCGCAGCGAGCGGGTCAAGGCCGGGTGGTGCTGGGGGTGCAGG
>NZMM01000017.1 GCA_002694585.1 Methanobacteriota archaeon | reverse complement strand
GACAACATCTGCGAGGCCTTCGGCCGCAACATCGAGCGCCACATGTCCGTGTACGGTGCCCACAACGAAGAGCGCCTGACCGGCCTCCACGAGACCCAAGCCATCGACCAGTTCTCCTACGGCGTCTCCGATCGAGGCGCCTCGATCCGCGTTCCGGCTTCCGTCCCGACCGACGGATGGGTTGGCCGCCTCGAAGACCGCCGCCCGGCGTCCAACGGTGACCCGTACAAGATCGGGGCCGTCATCATCGAGACGACCAAGTCCGCGATGTGATTCAGGCCTTCTTGACTGGACCCCTGGTCGTTCCGACCCGCATCTTGATGGCGAAGCGTCTCGACGACGCGCTGTGACCTTCGACGTCGAGGCCTCGCGAAGCGTGCCCTACACGGTTGAGCAGGTGTGGGCGGTGCTCGATGGGTTCAGTGATGTGGCCGAGTGGAGCACGAGCATCCACCGGTCTTGGCCCGAAGGCGACGGGCCGAGCACAGGTCTTGGAGCGGAGCGCGGGTGTGAATTGCTCCCTGGCCGGATCGTGCACGAACGCATCGTAGCGTACGAGCCGCAGGCCATCATGCGCGTTGAAGTGATGCGAAGCGAGGGCTTGCCCATCGGATCCATGATCAGCGACTACATCGTTGAAGCCGATGGCCCGACCTCAACGCGCGTTTCCGGCAAGGCCAGCCTCGAACTCAAGCTTCCACCCGTGCTGTTGAAAGCGCTGCAGACGAGGTTGGACGCCAAGCTCGCCGAACGCATTGAGCAAGCCTTTGCGGACCTCGAAGTGGAAATTGAACGTCGAATGGGGCCATCGCCCTGACGCGCGTCACAGGCCCACACTGTGAGATCAAGGGTTCTCGCGACCAGGCAATCCCAGACCTGCTCGCGTAAACATTTACACCCACACCAAGTGTAGCCAAAGCGACGTGGAGTGACGTGGTTTGGGAATCTTCACCGCGTTGCTCTCTCTTCCTTACCGTGCCACTCAGCGGGTGCTCAGCGCCATGGGATACGACCTTGTGGTCAGGTCCCGCGGGTCGCAAACACGCTTTCGGGAAGGCCTGAACCTCAACATTGGGGCCGGACATTACCACATACCTGGCTTCGTTTCGCTGGATTACATCAGCGACTATTACCACGGAGGCGCGACATCAACCGCCGGCATCGTGCATTACGACATCCGTTCTGATGCGCTGCCGTACGACGATGAGACGGTGTCCAACGTCTATGCGTCTCACGTCATCGAGCACGTCGAAAGCGAACATGTGGAGCGATTTCTTGTCGAGGCACACCGCGTTCTCAAACCCGGAGGCGTCTTGCGTATCGCATGTCCAGATGCACGCTTTCTGTACGAGGTCAGCAGCTTTGAGAACGACTATTGGAAGTGGCGCCGCGACCAATTTGAGCATGACGAGCGCTATGAGGTGCAAGGGGACATCACGCAATCTGATTTCTTGACGCGCGAATTGGCCTCCGTTAAGATGAGGCACTATCGGCATGCAGGAGACGCGGTCATGCCAGCGTTTGACGTGAAGGAGGAAGACTACGCCAGCCTCCTTGAAACGTACCGGTCAGGGCAGTCGTTCAATCCGGAGCAACCCGGTGAACACATCAACGCATGGGACATGAAACGGCTCCATGCCATCGGCGTCGCAGCGGGTTTTGACCACGTGATTGAAAGCAAGCACCGCGGGTCGGTTTCTGCCGCCATGCAAGGCCCGGACATGGACCAAACCCAACCTCAAATGTCGCTCTACGTTGAGATGATCAAAGGGTGATGCACCACTCATCGGCGCCGAAGGCGGACCACGCCAACGACGACGGCGAGGATGACACCTAGGGTGGCGATGTTGGCGATGATCATGGCAGGACTCTCCACGATGAACCCATAGACCAACCACAGCAGCAAAGCCACAGAAACCAGCCCGAAGGTGGGCAAAGAAATGCCTTCATGACGCTGATGCACCCACACTTCTCGGATTTGTGGCACCCAGGCGATGATGCCGAGCCCACCGGCGACCAGTCCGATGGCCTCCACCCACCATGTCGCCATGCTTGGAGCCCCCTCGTCGACCTTCATCAAGCCCGCTGCTCTGCTTTTTCGGGGGCACGTTCATGAGGTCGGTGACCGAGACGCCGCCGTGAGTTCTGAGGACTACGGGGCCATGACGGTGGCGGAACTCAAGGACGCCCTTCGCGCGAAAGGGCTCCCAGTCTCCGGCCGGAAGGCCGAGTTGGTCGAGCGCTTGCTTGCGATGAACTCTGCGGCCAATTCGGACACGACCTCCATCACGCCACCGCTGTCTGAATCTCCCGCTGCTGGTGCAGCGGCTCCAATCCCGACGCCAATGGGAACCATCGAAGTGGACTGCGGCTCGTGCGGTCAGCGTCTCTCGCTGCCGGCGTCCCACACGGGCAGGTTTCAATGCCCTTCATGCGGAACTGAACAGGACATGGCCGTGGCATCGCCTTCCAAGCAAGATCCAATGGAGGCGCTTTCCGACCAATATGCTTCAGCCCGTACGTTGGCCATGCGCCTCAACGTCGCAGGCATCGCCGTCGGGGTGTTGGCCATCCTGGTGTTCATGGGTGGATTGGGGCAACTCGGCCCTGACCCTGAAAATTGCACAGAGATCGAAATGGATGGCGAGATGGTGATGTCCTGCTCCGGTGGCGGTTTCTTGGAAAACCCTGAGGCGCTGAATTATGTCGGATTTGCATGCTGTCTTCTGGTTCCCATCGCCATCATCCTGCCTGTCGTTGCCCAAGCGGTGCGCCCTCCACCTCTAGTGACGCATCAACCGGTCCATGCGCAACACAGCGTCGCTGGCTCGACCGATACCGAAGCGGTGGTGGAATGGGACAGTCCACTCCAACGCCTGGTCGGGGTCGTTTCACTGCTCTTTGGCGGCAGCTTGGTGCTGGCTACGGTCGTGCTTGCCATTGGCGTAGTGGTGCTTTTCGTCCTGGCCTTGATGGCGCTCGGATCCATGGGGTGATCCGGTCAAGCCGGTGCTTCGTAGACGACGAGCAGGGTATGACGAACGTCGATTTCGTCCTGGCCGTTGTCGTACGCAACGTCCAGCTCGTGGGTCTCGTAGGTGTTGAAATAAATCGAATTCCAAGCCGCGGATTCGCCCTCATGCACGACGTCTGAGTGTTGCTGGCATGTGCCTCCAAGCGGGTCCACAATGCGCCATGTCACGTCCACCTCACGCCCTCCACCAAGGTTCTCGATGAGGTCAGGGTTGCTGACGATGGATTCGACGGTGACGTAGTCTGCCATTGCACCGCCGTGCTGTGGCAACGGATCAAAGGCGAGCGCCGTTGGGTCTTGGGTCCCTTCTTCTTCCCACTCAATCCGGAGGTTCACACGAACGGCAATGTCCTGGCTGGTTTGCCTCCCCTTTGCATCGATCGCGGTTGCGGTGACGTTGTACACGCCGTGAGCCTCGAAGGTGAGGTTGAGCAGAGACCCTTCTTCGGCCAACCCTTCGACCGCTTCACGGCCGTCGGAGACGTCCAAGGTGTACGTCACGGCAGAGGCGGTTCTGGAGAAATCGAAGGTGACCGTTGCCCCGGTGTTTTCCACGAGCACACCGTTTTGGTAGGACTCGACGACCACCACCTCGGTTTCGCTGGCCGTCACCTCAAGCACCAGTGGCTCATCCGACACGCACCCGGCGAGTGAGGTGGAGAGGAGCACGAACACCAGCAGAAGTGAACGGTGCACGGCGGTCCATCGTCTGCCGTGACTTAAGACAAATGGTGGTCGTCAGCGCAGCAACTCGTCGACGCTTCCAACGACGACGTCAGGCGTTTGCAAGGCATCGTTGGGCAAGGCCGCAACGTCTTCTTCCGTGGCTTCACCCGAAAGCACGAGCACGCCGACCACACCGGCCCGGTTGGCCATCGCGATGTCCGTGTAGAGCCGATCACCGACCATGGCGCACTGGTCCGGGCGAAGGCCGAGGGCTTCCACGGCATGGAGGATCATGCCAGGATTTGGTTTCCCGCAAATGTGGTCAGGTGTAACGCCCGTGGTGGCTTCGAAGAGGGCCAGGTATGCCCCAACGTCGGGCAGACCACCCTCCGGTGACGGGCACACCATGTCGGGGTGACTGGCCACCAGCGGCACGCCGCGATGGAGGTGGACGCTCGCCGTTTCCAATTTCGAATACGTGACTTCGGTGTCGTACCCAAGAACGACGTATTCCGGGTCGTCGTCATTGGTGGAAATGCCCACGGCCTCCATCATGGCGCACATGCCTTCCGTCGCCACGGCGTAGGTCCGCGTGATGCCCTCCTCAGTCAGCCATGCCAGCAGGTCGTGGGTGGAGAGGAGGATGTCGTCCTCGCTGCACGGGATGCCGAGCTTGGCCAACTTCGCGTGGTATTGCGCCACGGAGCGGCTCGAGTTGTTGGACAGAAAATAGCGCCGGACGCCTTTGGTTTCACAGCGCTCCAAGAAGTCCAGCGCACCCGGGATCAACGCTCCGCCGAGGTAGATTGTACCGTCGAGGTCGAGGAAGACGGCCTCCACGCCTTCGAGGCTCGCGTCAACGCCGTTCATGCGCGTGGCTCGTCCATCGCTCCCATATCCCTGCCGCTGGTTGATGCTGGTGAGAGCCTCGTCTTTGGAGGCGTCACGTCAAGCGGCCTTCAGCCTTGAGACGCGCGTGGTGTTCCATGTCCCGCTCACTGAATTGCGCCGTAGGGTGGCCACCAACGATGGCCCCAGCGGGGACATCCTTGACCACGCATGATGCCGCTCGGATGATGGCCTCCTCACCGATCGCAACCCCACCTGGAATGGTCACGCGTGAGCCAAACCACACACGTTCCTACAGGCCCCTCGAGAGGAATGAGTTTCCGCTGGTGTTTATTCGCTGTCGTGCACAACTCAGGAGTGGGCCATGGCCCACAGGAGACCGTATCACCGGCCTGCGCAGCATAGGAGTGAGTCAAATCTCAGTGGACGACGCCCTCGACCAATGGCGAGCAGAATACGCGGAACCGCTCCGCATCGCTAGGAGCCATGTGAAGTCTGGGCACGGTCCCAAAAACGGTAATTCGATCACAGAAAAGCGGCGAAAAGAAATGCTCCGATACAAGATTGAGTGCGTGCATTGTGGGATGCTGTTGAACAACGGCAACCACAACACAGAACATATCCTTGACAAGAGCCTCGGTGGTGACAACACTGCGCAAAACAAGATGCTGATGTGCAATGCCTGCAACTCATGGCGAAACGAACTGAAAAATGACTGGGTTGGAAAAAGTCCCACAGACAAGGATTGGGTCCAAGTTGAACGGTACGTGCTGTGGAATTTCATCACGGTTGATTACGGTCACCGTGCAGGTCGCCATATCCCTGACGTGCACCAGCGGTTTCTCACATTACGGCATCCATCGGGTCGGGATTTTGAGTTCCCCGGAAAGCGGTGGTTCTCAAGGTCATCTGATGCAGCACCGAAGGACACCTCCATGTTGGCGCCGATACCCCAAAAGCGTCAACGGACATCAACCCTGAGGCAGAGCAAGGAAAGACTCTGGTCGCGAGCCAAGCGATGGCTGTCAGGTTCAGAGCACGATCACTCTCGGCGCATCGATGTCGGACCAAACACCGGTGTTGTTGATGGCCTACCAAAGAAACCGATCCAGGCGCGAGACGGCACCGCAATCTCTGCATCATCAGATCCCTTACTGACCGATCGAAACCCTTCACTGAGGGCGCACGTTGAACCATTTCTCCCGAATCCCGGCGAGACCAAACTTCTCACCGTCATCTCAAACGAAATCAAGGCGGCTGATGCTCAAGGGCGCGCCATCAAAGCCATCGGCGTGGAGGTTGGGTTCCCCAAATCTTGGACGGTGACTCGAATGTTGGAGGCTGCATTTGGACCGATGGTCCATATCCAACAACATGATGGAACAACCGCCCTCACCGTTGTTCAACCGTCAAACTCCGATAGTGTGCAAACAAACAACANCGAGGNAAGTCTTGAAGCCGTCCAGAGCAAATCCNCTATCGATGAGGAATTACGAAAGAATTTGCTGCANCTGCTCCCCCCCACAGGACGCATCAAGCAAGCAGAATTAGGCAATCTCGTCAAGCGAAACGATCCTGAGGAACGCTCTCTGAGGGAATTCGCAACGGCGAACGCATTCCCCAAGTCAAGGCCACTGTACGAATTCTTGGGCATGCTATTTGGTGACGCTGCTGCCTCCTCATCGGAAGGCACCGTCTACTATTGGACGCGTGCCGAAGGTGCAGACCACGCAACTGCGAGCAGCAACGCTGAGCGAGAGGAAGAAGAGTGATCACAAAACCCGAGCCCCAGCCAATAGGATTCCTGTGGCAGACAGCCTCATGACGTTCACCCGTCATCGCNGCCCGTGAGGGAAGCCACGTTNGCCGGCGCGGAGTGGCTCTGCGTCCTCATCGTCATCATGGCCTCNGTCAGCCTCGGCTGGACGCCTGAACAGGAACCGACCGTCGAGTCAGAGGTGATCGCGTTGGAAGGAACCGTGACCTTGGCCACGCGTGATGCGATGGATGCCCTCGGACTGCAAGAATTTCAACCAGGAGCCGTGGCTTCGGTCGATCTTACGAGAGACGAGGTTGCAGCACCGCCGTGCGGTGACTGCGAGCATCCATTGTCAGGCATCATGGTCCAAGGGCCTGTGGTGTTGACCGGTTTGGTGGACGAGGCAGGGCGACTTGGGCGCATTGAAGCAAACCTGNACCTCACGCACTTGATGGAACGTGGACCAGACGGATTCGTCCACCGTGAGTGGTTGTTGCTTGACTGGGATGCAGGCGACCGNTCCTCCACCGTTGAAGTGCTTCTTGTTCACGACCCACCGCGATGGCTGCCGGGAGATGATCGGAGCGATGCCACCTTGCTGACCACCGANGAGGGNCAAATTTCACGCTCCGGTCCAGANGTCTTGGTTCAATCGTCNGAATCAGGTGATGACGTGTTGTTGGCTTGCCTCCCAGATCATTTCCTTTGCCGGGCCACGTCGCCCGACGCCATCCTCACGGCCCGACGCGACGCGCCACGTGCTGCACTGANCGTCGAGGCCCCACCCTCTTGGGCCCAGGTTTCGATGGTCCNAGGAAACCTCAGTGACGGTGGAGGGTGGGCTCAGTCGTTGCTTGAGGTCGGTGAAGAGGTTCCAAACAACAGCACGTGGTGCGTCATCCCCGGGTCCGTGTTGGTCGGGAAAACCCGCGAGGTCATCACGCCACCTTCCTCATTGGCTCCATTGGCCACCTGGTTCATCGCTTTGGGCGAGACACACCTGCTCCTTGCGCCTGAGGGGGTGCATTGGACGGAGGCGGAAAACGGAGATGTGCGGTGCGCGGCCTTGACCGANGCCTCTGGAACCCTCCGGTTGGGCGTCGCTGAGCACCCCGCTTCGGCCGTCTCCACAGGCTGACTTATACGGCCGAAGGCCCAGAGATTTTCATGCGCACCAAGGCAGCCGTGCTGGTTCTGCTCCTTGCTCTCGCCCCGATGTCCGCCGTCCTTGCTTCTCAAACCGCTCCAGTGGCGGAAGGGTCGAGCGGTGACTGGCTTCTCGTTGACGGGTACGTGACGACGAAATTCACAAGCGTTGGCGACACGGTCTCCGTATACGCCTTGACCAAGGGCCATTCGGGGGATGCAAACACCACCAACACCGTGGTTACCGCCGAAATCTTGCACTACGAAGACCTCGAAGCGTTCGACCTCATCGTCAATCAACGNCTTCCCTCCGACGGCGTGGTGATTGACACGGTGGTTTTGACGCCGAGCGGAGCACATGAGGAAGATTCTGATGCCCTCCTGTGGGAAGGAGTGTACACCGTTCCATTGACTTCGATCGGGGGCGTCTACGGCGCAAGCATCACCGCCGAAGAAGGCAACCTGGTCAGCACGGACGATGCAACACAGATTCCGAACGCCCTCCGAGACGAGATTGAATCGGTGTTGCAGGCCATTGACACCACGTGGGACACGGCCAACCCGATGATGGACATCAAGGGCGTGTTTGACGGGCTCAACGCCAGCGGCCAGGGAAGCGGCGGATGGACCTCCTTTGTCGACGACGCTTCCCGCCAACCTGGGCTGGGCGACAGCGCGCAATTGTGGAACAACATGATTGCCGCGGGCTACAACAATCCGTCCTACGACATGGCCGATGGCGCGCGCTTCCTCGAAGCCCTCCTCGACTTCCTCGAGTCTTCGGACCAGGAAGCCGGCATGGCCTTCCTGACCGGTGTGCTCGTGTATGGCGACGAATTNCCCCTGCCTCGTANGTTGGACGATTTNGANGAGGTCGTGGCGTACATGCAAGCCTTCGACCCGATTGAAAATTTCACTCGGTTTGCCGGCACCGACAACTTTTCTGCCGCCTACGACGCCATGGTGGGAAGCGAAGAATGGGAGGGCCTCAGCGATGCCTTGGACAACCTGTCCAACAACGAAATGGTGTTCGCTTCGTTCCAGACCGTGCTTCGGAACATCGCGTTGCTGTCCGTTTCAGCCCACCCCGAAGCCATCATTGACGGCTTGGAGGCTTGGGTTGCCCCGCTCGCGGACGAAGATTACGCCAACATGACGCCTTTCCAACGTTTGGTGTACGGCTGGTCGCAGATGGACGTGACCGTGCAAGACCTCGACGGCGACGATTTCCCAGATGAAATCCTGTGGGAATACGAGCTGTTGCTCAACACCACCGAGGGGTTGCAATGGCAAGCACGAATGGACACCTCATACCCTCATGTCAGCGCCGGCTTTGACGACTTCAATGGCTTCGACGTTGACGTGTTGACGATCCTCCGCGACACCACCGAAGATCCTGCATGGGACGATGCGGGCAACGCCGTGCAAGACTTCCTTTCATGGGCAGCGAACGCCACACTAGAGAAAGACTTGGAGTGGGTAAAATCGGACGACGGTTCAAACGACGATGAAGACGGGGACGACGGCGGCAGCGAGGACTCNAGCAACAACACCTGGGAAGAGATCATTTTCGACGAGCTTTACCCCGTCGAAACCTTGACGCTCAACAAGTACAAGCTCGACCTCGGATTCGAGCTCCATTTTGAGTGCGAAGGGTGCGCAGACTCCGACACGCCCAACGATTTCAACATGAGCGTGACGGACAGCAGCGGACAGGTCACCAACGTCGTCCTGAACGAGAAGCCCGACCACCATTACACCGGAAGGTTCACCGCCGATCGGGCGGGAGCGGAGGTNTACACCTTCAGCCAACCAATGGCAGGATGGGCCCCTCCATGCGCCGACAACGGCTGTTCGGTCCAGCGGGCGACGTTGAAGGTCGATTCACTCCGCCCTTCGCTGNTGGAATCCATGGGCAGTGAAGCGAACGAGGAACTCTTCGTCGTGTCCGCGGTGGGGGTGTTGGTCGACGCTGACGAAACTGTGCTGGTCGCTTCGGAGATGGACGTTCAAGCCTCGGTGTACGACGCCGCGGACGGGGCCCTGATCGGTGCTGAGATGGACACTGCACTGTTGCGCATCTCGCCTGGACTGGGGGCATCTGCCGCAGCATCGCTTTCGCCAAATGGCGACGTGGTCTTCGATCCCTCCGGCCCCACCGTTCAGTATTCTGGGGATGACGTGGACGGCGTCCTCAACGTGACGGTTGAACCACGACAGTCGAACTCTGAAGGCGAACCACTCAATGGCGATCCCGCCGCATTTGATGGATACCTTTCAGCATCAGGAGATGCCTTTGGCTGGAATGTGTCAAGTGACGTAAACGCTCAAGTCTCCAGGAGTGCTCGAGGCGTGGCCCTGTTCACCACGACTGGCANCACCGTCGACGGCCTTGAGTTCCGCTACGAACACGANGCCCCGCTCCCCGACAGCCCTGGGTGCATGATCAGCACGATGCAGATGTGGTCCCAAGGTGAACTCAACATTGAGTGGTCCTATGCAAGCTTCCGGAGTGAGGACGGCACGCCCTATCCCTTTGCCAGCNTGGATCAAGTNGACATTGACTACGGAGACGGCAGCAGNTTCTCCTCAACGGCTCCGATGGAATCCGGGAGTGAGTCGTACACGTACGACACCTCAGACGCCACCACCGANCACCTCGTGACCGTGCAATACACGACGGAGCACGGTCANGTGAATGACTTGAGCTTCACCTTCGATGAGAACGACGGCATCCANGCGGGCGAAGANGGNGAAGAGTACCACACCTCGTATTTTCGTCCGTACGAGGACTACAGCTANTGNCAACTCAAAGGCGAGCAGCGAACAAGNACGCCGAGCCCNGCCATCATTGACCGCTTCATCAGCGATGGGCCGTTTGAGGTCCTCGACCAACAGGTCNTGACGTCCAACGCACAAGGCACCGTGACCCTCACGGCGACGCCCTCCCACACCGGCGCGTANGTGAACCTCGTCCAAGCTTCCCACACCGATNCCCTGACNGGCATCACCCGAACCGGAATTGGTTTCAACGTNGCAATGGCCACCACCGCCACCGTCGGCTTGTCTGGCATGGACGTCATCGACCACTTTGCCGGGCTCCCTGTNTACGCGGCNAACGTGAGCGGCATCAGCCAAAGCGTCCAGGTGGTTGCTTCAGGACTTGAGAATGTCCCTCATCATGCCATGGTCGGCCACTTGCCCCTTGATTTCTCTGAGGTCTTCCCAGACGTGAATTTCACAGGAGAATCAGAGATGCACGAGATGACCTTCAATTCAGGCGAGTCTTCGCGGAACGTCACGCTGAATCACACGGCTCCGCTTTCGATGGTGGGTGTCATGATGGGGCCGTCCAGCGCNGATGAGGAGGGGATGAGTGATCCGCTGACCCCAGCAGCCATGCACATCGGTTTGATTGTGCTGAACCCAGAAGAACTCAACCTGACAGGGTCGCTTGGACCCGGTCAAACCACGAACGTTGCGCTGCATGAGGACCTTGAGGCGGCAACGCGAATCCTTGCCGTGGCCTCCCCAAGCCAAGGCTTCGATCCGGCNGTGATCGACACGTCAACCGTTTCTGAACTGCTGATGACCGAGGCNGTCCGGCCCGAGGTCGAGTGGTCCGGCATCGAGTCGGATCTGATGAATGTCTGCGAAGAAATCAGCTGGTGGGCGCACAGCCATTGGGANGATGCGAGTCAATCCGAAGTTCACGTGCTCGAAGCCACCGTGCATCACCGCTCGGACGACAGCCACTACGGTTCTGGCCTACCTGCCCCGAATCTGGCTGGCGCCACCTTGATCGACGAATCGTCGGGTGCAGAGGTGAATTGGACCCTTATGGAGGTGAACGGCCAGACCGCCATGGTGAGGTACGACCTGCCCCATGCCTATGCTTCGTACCGCTTCTCCTCTGGCACGTCGTACGGTTCCTCGTTCACCATGGAGTACACCGGTGAAGAGTGGGAAGAGGCCGAGTGGAATCCGGCTTGCGACAACGNCCTCGACCAAGACGAACAAGCCGATGACGTGATCGATTTCCTCGACACCTATGCCAGCCGCTTCAGCACCGTNGCCTGGGGACAAGGTTCGAGCGCNGATTTGGCGCTTCCCGCTTTGTCCTCACCGATATCAGAATACACGGTCATTGGCGTGGCTCAGCAAGGTTCTGGCACGGACGCAACCCTCGTGTCCGCCGTCAGCACGGTCCTGTCTGTTCCGGACCCCGAACCGCCCCGGATGGAAAACCTCACTNTGGTGTTCACTCCGAGTGACCCTGCCCCAGGCGACGTGGTGTTGCTGACCGTCACCGATGAATCGAATCAGCCCGTCGAGGGGTTGTCGGTCACCTTGGTGAAAGACAACATGACCTTGTCGAGCCTGCTGAGCGACGCCAACGGCCAAACGTCCTTTGCCATCCCTCAAGGCAACATCACCATTCGGGTCTCAGGCGGCCTGTACTACCCTGCCGAACTGACCCTTTCGGTTGAGGAGGAGGGCATCGATGGCGGGTTACCAGGCGACCGAGACGGTGATGGGGTGGGCGACACCCTCGATGCCTTCCCAGACGATCCACAAGAGTGGGACGACACGGACGGCGACGGCATTGGCGACAACGCCGACAGCGACGATGACGGCGACGGGCGCTCCGACCTCATGGAACTGACCGGGATTCCTGCAACCGATCCTTTGTGGCCAGATACGGACAANGACGGACATTGCGACGGACCAACCAGCGTACCGTCCATTTGCACGGGTGGTGACGNCTTCCCAACAGACGCCACAGAGTGGGTGGACACGGACGATGACGCCGTGGGCAACAACAGGGACAATGACGATGACGGCGACGGGGCGTTGGACGAACAGGAAATCGATTGTGGAACGGATCCTCTCCTCGATACCTCTGTGCCTTCTGACGTGGACAACGACGGCATTTGCGACGCACTTGACGACACGGACGACCGCCTCACTGGTGATGATCCAAAGGCGTGCTGTGAAGCAATGAACGCGGAATGCCTTGCTTGTGCCGCCGGCATGACCGTTGAAGCATATTGCGCCGAGTCTCCCGATACGACGGGGTGCGCGGAGGACGACGGCCCCACCGGAGAACAAAGCGAATCGGGTGCAGCCTTGTCATCGACGGTCCTGATCGCGGCCAGCGCGACTGGTGCACTGCTTGTGGCCATCTTCGTGGCCGTCTTGGTGCTTCGCGGACGCGAATCGGAACCACCCATCGACAAGGCCTTCGCCGCGGAGGAGGCCATGTTCAATGAATTGGCCGCCAGCATCAGTANCAACCTGCCTTCTANACCTCCGAAGTCGGCCACAGGCGAAATGTACGACGGCTACGAAGGTNTGGAGTATCCCGCCGGCTCTGATCAATGGTATTACAGAGACCCCGGTACCGGCGAGTGGACAGAGTGGCGTTGAAAACCAGTGAAGCGGCTCACCAAGACGTGCGCCCCTTCTGGGCTTTGCCAGACGAGCTTGATCGTCGCGGCCAAACCATTGTGCTGACCGTGCTCGCCGTACTTTGTTTGCCCCTGCTCGTTGTCCCACCCGAGACTTCAATGGACACAGCGGCCTTGTTCGATGACCCAACCCGCGATCGCCTCGCAGAGGAAACGGCGGCCGAAGGCTTGTCGGGTTTCCTCGTCGTGCGTGTTCGCCACGACGATTCAGGGCCCCTGACAACGAACCTTTCCCGAGTGCATCATCTCATGGACATTGAGGCCGGGGCGCTTTCGGGCGAAGGTGCGTACGCCTTCGACGTCGAACACACGTGGATTGAACGGGTGGAGACGCCCTTCGCACGATGGTCGACGGCCTTTGCTTCGCAAAACCGTTCCATGGTGGGAGCAGAGACGTGGTCAGNTGTCTTGCAACCTCCTCTGGAAGGAGGCTGGTGTGGAGATGACGCGACCGAGGCGGAACAACGCGCCCTCGAAGCAAGCCTTCTCTTGCTGCCAAAAGGCAGCAACATGGGGGTCGCTTGCCCCGCTTTTGCNGGNGCGTCNCCGACCGTTCCTCCNAGCGCCAANGAAGTGCTTTGGATGGTCTGGATGGATTCNGAAGAACCGCCCACGGATTGGCTCGAACTCCAACGTTGGGCGGACAAAGTCTCGGCCAANACGCCGTACACCTTTGAGCCNGGCGGCGTCAACATGCTGTTCAAAGAGTCCGAAGGGATTGCNAAAGAGGACCTCTCGGTTGTGCTGCCGGTCGCAGCAGCACTGTTGACCGCTCTTCTGCTGTTTGTCCTTCGCCGTCCAATGACGGTGGCCAAGACCCTTGGTTCAGTGGGCCTGGTTGTCGCGGCTGAACTCGGCCTCCTGACCTTGTTCGGACATCGGTTCACCGTCATCGATGCCATTGCCATCCCGATCATCATGGCGGTGGCCGTTGACGGGGCATTCTGGTACAGCGTTTCGTCGCGGTCCAAGGAAGAGGTTCGCCGCTTGCTTCTCGTGGCCATGGTCACCACCGTCGGGGCGGTGTCCCTTGCCTTGTTCTCCCCCATCCGGGCTCAACGCGGTCTGGCTTTGGTGATGATCATCGGGATTTTCCTCGATTGGTTCGTCACGAGGTATGTTTTGGAACACTCGTACCTTGCCACGAGGAGAGCGCCCCCGCGTCCGCCCGCCAAGGCTTCANCGCTCGCGTTCTCGCCCATCACTTGGTTTTGGCCGGTGGCCTTGATCCTCTTGGCAGCGGTGGCTGCCACATCACCTCCGGGAGTGGAAGTCCTTGACATCGATCAATTCTTGCCCGAGGACGATCCATCGTTGGATGAGCTCGACGACCTACGCGGTACGTACATGATTGCTTCCAGCACCTTGGTTCAGATTGTGGTTGATGTTGAAGAGGATGACGTTCCAAGGCGACTGGTCGACTTCACCACACAACTCTCCCAGCACCCGACCCTCATCGCATACGACACGGGAACAGCGCGCCAACCNCTNGTGCTCGGAATTCCAGACGCCGATCCGTACGACCACGACACCATGAGCACGTGGTACGACCGCCATCATGGGGCTATCCTGCTCGATGATCCCGTGCTGCGCAACGAAGGAGAAATGACCGGCATCCATCTCATCGCCATCATTGACGGCGAAGATGCAGACGGTGCATACCTCTTCCAGCAGGACTTGATTGACCTCATGGAACACAACGGTTTGACCGGCGTCGTTGGCGGTGATCTTGTGGTTGGCATTGCCCTGGCCAAGGCCTTTGAAGCCACAAGGGTCGTGCAGGTGCTGGCTGCGGGCGCTGCAGTGTTCGTTTTGGCCGGCGTGGTGACGGACACACGGCACCAAGCGCTGCGCATCGCAATCGGCACCGTTGCGGTGGGAATTGCGGTGGACGGACTGGCCAGCCATATGGGAGGCCGCGGGGTCAACACTGCGCCCGCGGTCCTTCTTGGGATGGGCTTTGCTGCCGACTACCTCGCGCATGCCAGCGCCGGACATCGCACCACGTCAAGAGATGCCTATGCGCGATGGGGAGCCGCCCTCTCCTCGGTGTCCGTGTTCGCTGTCGTGGGGTTAAGCCGCTACCCTCCAGCACAAGACACAGGACAATTGCTGGCCATCTCCGTGTTGCTCTCCGTCATCTTNGCGGCCATTTTGGCGCGTGTCCCGGTACGAGACAGACCTGTCCCCAGCGACGAAGAGGCCTGATCAGAAGAGCAAGGTCCGGGCCATGAAGAGGGGCGAATGCAGGTTCTCCTGCGCCTCTTTGCTCGCGATCATCTCGGTCATCATCTCCTGCAAGGCGGGCTTGCGGCTCGCCTTCCCAACGAACCAATTGAGCAGCCAGGCCCGACGGGACAGCTTCTGCATCCGGTAGGAATTCGTCAGCTCAGGACCGAGCATGGCCCACATTTCTTCCATGTAGGCTTCGGGCGTCAGGCCCTCGACGATATGCCGCGCCGCCATTTCTCCGGTCACCAACGCGTTGCCCACGCCTTCGCCCGAGAAGGGGTCGACCAGGCTCGCCGCATCGCCGACCAGGCGGATGCCGCTGCCTGCTGCCCGCCGTGGTTGTCGAGATTCCTTCTTGCGCGGGGAACCAAAGGGCAGTTGCCAGCCTTTGGCGCTGCCTTCGATCATCGTCGCGTTGGCGAAGCGCTCCTTGAACAGCGGGTGGTTCGCGATGACGTCCGCCTGCAAGGCCTTGAGTTTCTTCTTCTGCTTGTCCATCAGGCCGATGACCATGCCAATGCCGACGTTGACCACGCCTTCGGAGACGGGAAACAGCCAGAAGTAGCCGGGGATGATCGAGTCCACAAAGTGAATCTCGATGTCCCCCACATCAGGACCGCATCCCTCGACGTTCTGCCAGTACTCGCGGTAACCTGCACAGTAGTGCATGCGATCGACCATGACTTCGCCATGCGTCTCTTCCACCAAGGCCGTGGCCACCGGACAACGGTATCCAGCAGCCCCAACGACCTCGCGGCTGTGCCACGTGTAGGTCTCNCCTTGGCGTCCGCCAAGGCGGACCTCGACGGCCCGCACGGTTCGCGCCTCACCGCTTCCAGCGCCGGGGTCCTCGCCNCCTTGACCGTCGTCGAAGAGCACCGTGCGCACATCGGCGCCTTGGACGACCGCGCCGCCGGCCTCCAGCACAAGTTCAGTTGAGCGTTCGAACATGAGGTGGTCGAATTGCGCCCGTGGCAGGGCATAGCCCGCTTCCAACCGCGCCACGTCTTCTTCAGGGAGCGGAACGCGCACGCTGTTGCCTTTTGGGCTTGAGAAGACGATACCCGTTACGCGGAAATGCGGGGTGGCTTCGAGCCGTGGCTTCACCCCGAGCGCGGCCACGTGGGACAGCGATTTTCCGCCTACNGCATCACCGCAGACNTTGTCGCGCGGCCAGACNCCTTTCTCGATGAGCAACACCCGTTGGCCCTTCATCGCGAGGTACCCCGCTGCNGCCGACCCACCGGGNCCTCCACCGACGACAATCGCGTCGAAGTCCGCCCCGTCCTCGGGNACCGGGCCGGTCTCGATTGGACCNTCCCATGAGCGCATGNGAGGANNNCATGGCCGGCATTCCTTGAGGTTGGTCCTTGCGCTTGCGCGGAACGTTCACACCCTTGGCCCATGTCAAGCACGCGTGGACCCGACGTCAGCCGTGCGCCGTCGGGCGACGTGGATGCTGTTGTTGGTCACCCTGGTCTGGGGAGCGACCTTCATCTGGATGCGCGAAATCATGCTCGCCTTGGAGGCGGATTTGGATCGCATTGGGACCACGTCCGTTGTTGCCTTTCTTATCTCGTCTCGGTTTACGCTGGCCGCGGCCGTGNTGCCGTTGTTTCCTTCTGTCCGTCAGCACCTCGGGAATCCAGACGTGTGGNCCGCAGGGCTCGCCCTTGGGCTCGCNCTCCTCGCCGGCTTCTTGGCCCAGATGACGGCCCTNGGTGAGCTGGAACCCTCCACGTCCGCGTTTCTGACCTCCCTTTATGTCGTCAGCACGGCGCTGTTGTCCAACCTGTTCGGTGAGGGCCGACCNTCGAGGTTGCTTTGGTTCGGTGTGCTGNTGGCGACCCTNGGCGCCGGTTTCATCGAGGGACCTCCGCACNTGACGTGGGGTTGGGCGGAAATCATCACCGTCTTCTGCGCCGTGTGCTTTGCCGTTCACATTTTGTTGACGCAGCGGTACACGATGCGGATGNATCCGCTGGCCCTGACNTTCACTTCCTTCGTCACNGTGGNCGTCNTGGCCATGGNGCTCGCGCTGCTCACCACGAAGACCGGGANCGGAGCAGCGGACNTGGTCGGCGTTCTTCGNGTCGAGGGGGTGCTTGTTCCGCTGCTNTGCCTTGGTCTGCTCGGGTCCTTGGTGGCGCTNGGCATCCTCAACCTCTACCAACGTCATTTGGAGCCCGTTCGCGCGGCCATCATCTACACCTTGGAACCGGTCTGGGCCACGCTGTATGGCCTCGTGCTTGGCNTGGTCGGGTGGACGCCGTGGATCCTTGTTGGTGGAGGACTGCTCGTCGTTGGCAACCTGATGGTTGAATTGAACAGCCAAGANGAGGAAGAATGAGGCCGAGTGAATGAACGCATCGTTCAAGTCCCTCATCGCGAAAGCCGAAGTATGGCAGGCGGCGAAACGAACTCCACGACCGGCGGCTCCGACGCGCCGCTGACCGAGCGCCGTTTTGCTACCAACGCCGTGCACGCAGGAACCCAGCACGTTGGTGACGCGGTGAACACGCCAATTTTNCAATCCTCGACCTACAAATTGACCGACGAACGGTATGCGGGATGGGCGGCTGGCGCCCAGCACACCTTGCTGTATTCCCGCATCTCCTCGGTCAACAGTGACGCCGTTGCACAGAAACTTCGCGCGATGGAAGGCGGCGAGGACGCTGAAATTTTCGCGAGCGGAATGGGCGCCATTTCGGCCGTGTTCCTCGGTTTGTTGAACGCAGGGGACCACATNGTGGCCAGCCCGGACATCTACGGCGGNACCTACGGCNTGTTGAACAGNGAACTGACCCGGTTTGGTGTNGAGGTNACGTTGGCGGACATGCGCGANCCCGCCTCCTANGAGGCGGCCATCCANCCCAACACGAAGATGCTCTACATCGAGACCCTGACCAATCCCGTGCTCAANGTCTGCGACATTCCGGCCATGGTGGAGGTTGCGAAGCGCCACAACCTGTTGACCGTCATCGACAGCACCTTTGCCAGCCCTTGGGGNTGCAATCCGTTGAANTACGGGGTCGACTTGGTCATCCATTCCACNACNAAATACCTGGGCGGGCACAGCGACATCATCGGTGGAGCGGTCGTGGGACGCGCCGATCTCATCGCGAAGGTGTTCATGCAAAAGGTGCACTTTGGAGCCTCTCCAGACCCCCATGCATGCTACCTTCTCGAGCGTGGAATGCGTACGTTGCACGTGCGCATGCCGGTCATCTGCAGCAACGCTGCGACCGTCGCTGCTCGACTTGAACAACACCCCGCCATCGAGCGGGTGTACCACACTTCGCTCGAGAGCCACCCCGACCATGAGGTGGCCCAGCGCGTGTTGCCCAAGGGATCAGGCATGGTCGCNTTCGTGGTCAAGGGAGGCGATGCTGCAGCCTTGCGNTTCATGCGGAGGCTGAACATCATCTANGAAGCGACCAGCCTCGGCGGCATTGAATCGCTCATTGAGTGCCCCTTCAATTCAAGCCACGGCGCGGTGCCAGAAGACGTTCGCATGGAAGCAGGGATTGTTCCGGGCTTCGTGCGCATGTCGATCGGCATCGAAGACGTGGAGGACNTGTGGGACGACATCGATCAAGCCCTTGAAGGCTGATCTCAAGGTGCNGCGACGCCCATGGTCGCCGCGAGGTCCGCAAGAGCGGTTTCGAAGGCCACCTTGTGCGCCTCATCCTCGTCATCGAGCAGGGCCTTCCCAGCATCGACGAGCGCGCGTGCGGCGGTCGACCACGCGCCACCACGGTCCCGCGCCACCGGCTCAAAGTGCCATTCTTGGCCCGTGTGGCGGTCTGCAGCAAGCAGCCAAGCCCAGGCCGCCGCTGCCTCTTCGACGTCGACGTGACGGTCACAGGCCGCCTTTTGCGCTCGACCGCCTCCGTCCAAAAGACCGGTCAACACGAGGTCATGCGCAAGGCCGAGCGGGCCCTTGAGCTGGCCCCGCCGGTGCGGGAAGCGTGCTTCGCGGCGTGCTGCCGCGCGAGCATCGTCCAAACCGCGGAGGAAGGCGCCGAAGGATTTCGGGCGACCGTCCACCGAAGCGAGGATCGCCGTGAGATCGTCGCCTTTGAGCCCAAGTCCAACGAGACCGTCCTCGTGATGGTCGGCCCAAAGGGCGCCCATGATGGCGTTGAGGCTGGCGCCTTTGGTGACGAGCAGGGCGCCTTCATCACGCTCCCGCAACTCTCCGCGCGTGTCGATGATGCCGCCACCAACCGCCATACGGGCCGCNAGCATNGCCGCGGCGAACACAGCTTCGTCTTCGGTGCCCCCAAGTCCTGCGAGGTGTTCGACCACGTCGTCGACGCTCTTGCCGTCGGACCAGCGATCGTCCAACACCAACCCGTGCTCAAGGTTGGTCAACACCTCGGCCTTCAGGCGTCCCGCAAGCATCCCTTCGTTGAGGGTCAGGCCTTGCCAAGCGTCCAGCAANCGATCCATGCCGTCCACGCAGGCTTGTGGGAGCGGCTGGTCCGATGGCCATCCCTCTGGCGACCAACGTGCCTCCACATCGACCAAGCGAGGAAGGATCGGCGGCAGCATGGACATGGCGAGGTGGTGGACGAAGGCCTTGTCTTTCTCACCGGCCGTGCNCACGGCGTCGAGATCGATGGCCACGATTGGACCGTGGTGGAACACCAAGCGGACGTATCCGGTGACGTNGTGTTGATCGTTGGCGACCACGGTCGCATCGATGCCCTCGGTGTGATGGACGGTNACGCCATCGANGGTGGTGGTGGTGAACGTGAAGCGGGAGCGCTCCAGCACGTCATCCAACCACCCTTCTGGAGGCGTGGTGTCCCTTCCCGTGCACACGAACCCGTTGCTCCATGAGAAGAAGTGGAGGCCACGTCGAGCATGTTCTTCCCACGCCAGCATCCGAAGCGTGACGTTGTTGTGATTCTGTAAGCTGGCGAGGTAGGCCTGCTTTCCGTCCCCTCTGCGGATGTACGACCCGCTGCCAAAGGCGGAATTTTGGTACTTCCCGACCGTGGAGATTTCGGCGTCGTGAGCGGCATGGAAACTGCCTGCGAGGGCTTTTGCGATGTGGTCACCGCGCCTTGCGAGCATACGCTTCTTGAGCCACGCCGTGTCGCTGCGACGTTGAACGACCTGATCGATTTCCTTCATGGTCCGCTCGATGGGATCGCGCCGCCATCCTCGTCGAACCGAACCGGTCAATTCGGGCAGGGCGCGCTCCGGGTGTTCGAGCAAGCGGTCGAGGTTCCGTCGCAAGCGCTTCGCCGTGTCTTCGTTGGCGTGCTTCGTGCCCCGCATCCGAACCCGCTGGCGCTTTTTGCCGGGGAACTCGACTTGGGGTGCA
Organism: Methanobacteriota archaeon; assembly: GCA_002694585.1. Taxonomy (GTDB): domain Archaea; phylum Thermoplasmatota; class Poseidoniia; order Poseidoniales; family Poseidoniaceae; genus MGIIa-L3. The sequence continues at coordinate 25,647 of NZMM01000017.1, read as the reverse complement.
CGTGCCATCGGTCTGCCTCAGTGCACGGCGGGTGGCGTGTGGAATGAGGCTTTCTCACCCTTCTGCCTTGGTCAACGTGTAGTCGAGCACCACGAGCGAAACGCTCCACTGCACGGTTTCACCGTCGTCTTGGTGGTTGCAGAAGGCGCCCCCGCCCGTGGCGACGGTCACGCTCAGGTCGAGGGTGGAGGGGCCGAAGCCTGCATCGCCTCCGTCAAGCGCTGCCCGAAGGTCTGCCTCTGTGATGTTCTCTGCGCTGCCGGCATCATACAAGGCACGGTCGAACCAATCGATGCCCACGTCGTGGGAGGCCGTGCTTCCTTCGACGTTTTGGCCTTCAGCGCTCTGGGAACGCTCCGCACGCTGAAGCAACCCACCGATGGTGTCAGNTNCAGCGTCGGCGGCTCCGGGGGCCGCGCATCCTGGGCCGCCTGCCGTTTCGTCCTCGCCGTAGACCAAGGTCGCGATGATGCCCACGACGTTTCGCCCGTCCGCGGNCCCGCCGGCTCCATCGCTGTGAACTTCAACAGGGACCGTCTGTCCGTCCGCGACNAATTCCTCGCCAGATCCGATNTNNANGAACTCNAGGGTGCCTTCAATGGACCANGACGCTGCANCANCGGGTGCATCGGGCGTGTCGCGGAGGAGGTAGGCTCCTTCCGCNGCGGCAGCTGGAGCGAGAATGACGAGGGCCGCGATNCCAATCGCGCGTCCCGACGGCACCTCGAAACGACCGAGCGGCGATCCTTCTTTGACGCGAGCAGCATGGTCGATGAAGTGCGCAAGGAAGGCCATGCCCATGCCCGGAATTGATTCGAAGACGTGTTCGTTGAGGCCAAGCAAGCGCCACACGATGACGCCCACGAGAGCGGCGATCATCATCGTCACAGAGTGGCGGGTGTCCGGTTGATACCCAGCCCANCGGATGATCAGCATCGGCACGAAGATGCCGCCGAGGCCGTACACGGCCAACACAACGAGTGAGAACACAGAATCTCCGCCAGGAACGTAAAGACCGCCGAGGGAAATGACCGTCGCGAACATGGCCATCACCAAGGTGACTTTCTTNGTCGTGCTGTGGTCTTGGCTCCACTCAGGCCGGATGTCGTCGGTCACGGCCGCCGTGCATGCGAGCACCTGGCTGTCGGCCGTGGACATCGTTGCAGCGAAGATGGAGGCCAAGATGAGCCCAGCCCAGAAGGGGCCCANCACTTCCATGGCGAGGGTCGGCAGCCCAAGNTCAGCGTCAAAACCGTCTTGNGTGAACACGACGCGGCTGGCCCATCCAATGACCAACATGAGGGCAATGAACGGGGTTTGCCAGACAAAGAACCACACCATCGCCTGCTTGCGTTCCCTGTCGGACCCAAGCGTCATCACGCGCGAAACCACTTGCGGCTGTCCTGCAACACCGAGGCCGCCAAGGAAGAAGGCGAAAACCCACAGGCTCACGCCCAGCGCCAAGTTGGGCGGCACAAGTCCGGTGAGCATTGGGTTTTCAGTGGCNAGTTTGGTGTGCATNCCCTCAAATCCACCGATCTGACCAAGCGCCACCCAGCAGAGCATGACGGTCCCAANGATCATCACGCATGATTGTGCAGCGTCCGTCCAAATCGAGGCCCGGATGCCGCCCGCATAGCANTAGGCCACCACGAGGACGAATCCAATCAGGATGCCCAGCACGGGGTCCCATCCCATCATGGCAAACAGGGCCTTTCCGCCGCTGGTCAATTGGGCTGCAGCGTACACGGAAAGGAAGGTCACCGACAAGATGGCGGCGAGTTTGGCTTCCGGTGCGCCAGCGACGTTAGCAACCAGCGATGAGAGGGACCGCACACCACGGAAGTGGGCTTCTTGCTGGATGTATTTGTAGAGCCAGACCCATGCGAGCACTTGACCGACGGTTGAGGCCAGCCCGATCCAGATGGCTGAATATCCGACGCTGTACGTGAATCCGATGAAACCGATGAACATGTAGCCGCTGTTCCAGGTGCTGACCGCAGAAAGAGCCGCCAAGGCCGGGTGCATCCCGCGTCCTGCGACGAGGTAATCGTCCGTGGTGTCTTCCTTCACACGCATGCTCGAGAGTCCAACGGCCGCAAAAAAGCCGAGGAAGAGCAGGAAGGACAGGAGCATCACGACGTTGCTCATCGTCGCAACCACACCCCTCCTCCCCATGAACGCTTCCGCAGNAAAGCAGAGAGAATCAGACCCTCTGCCAACGGGCGATGGCCGCGGCCTCGACGCCTTCGACCGCTGCGGGAACGAGCAGGCAATTCAGGCGCCCTCCTCGTTCTGCGGGCAAGCCGTCGACGGTCGTGGTCACGAAGNCCTCGTCGGCCGTGCCGACGTCGGCACACAGCACCACCGCCCAGGTGCCGACGTCGAGGTCCTCGAGCGCTTCTGCAAAAAGCGAGGAGGCGTCCTCCTCTTCCGTGGGCCGTTCGCCCAGACGTTCTGCCATCAGGTGCAGGCTTGCATGGGCGTCTTCTGGGCGCATGGGACGTTGGTCGCCGGTACCCGCACCCGTTGGATCGAGGTCGAGCAGCACGAGCGTGTGGAGTCCGAGATGGCGGTTGACGGCGATGGTCTCCAATGGTGACGTGGCGATCCACGAACCGTGCGGGTAGGTGAGGGTCGTTTGGCGCCCGAAACGGTAGTTCGACAGCCCAGCCGCGCCCGTGACCATCCCCGTGATGCTCAGGCCGTGAAGGACGTGGCAGGGGATGCCCTCGTCCTGCGCCCGCAGCTGGAGGTCCACGTGCGTGGTGGCNTGCAGCGGGTCTCCAACCACCAGCAGTGCGACGAGGGCGTCACGTGCGAGCTCAAACAGGCGCGTAGGGTGCTCCACGTCGGGACGCATGACGCGTTGGATGGGTCCAACACGAGCTTCCAAGNCAGCGAGGTCGGCCTCTGGCCACAGCGCAGTGTAGGCTTCGTACCAGCGGTGGTCCGCGGCCGTTGCGGCCTCGACGGCCGCGAGGGTCATGCCGGCAAGGCCCCCCGGGCCGAGGCCCACCAGGAGCAAACCGGTTGGGGGCAACTCGACCGTCATGCTGATGCCGTCCTGACCGGTGGTCCCGATGAGCGGCATGCGTCATTTGAGGGTGCCGAGCGAAGCGACCGCACAATGGCGGGACCGCTTGCTCGCTGCGGGATGGTTGGCNGCAGGCGTCGGCATCCAAGCCGACGGCGACCATCGATTGATTCCACTGACCGATGCTGCGCCCGAAGCCGACTCCTCATGGTACGAGGGGCATGCAACGGTCGAACGCCCATCGCTGGAACGCGGCCCGCAGCATTGGCGCGGACGTCTTGACGATGCGGTGTTGGAACAGATCGAACCCTTCCTTCCGACCGCGCATGAAGTTCAGGGTGACGTCCTGCTGGTCAAACTCGAACCCGAGGCCGAGCCCCATGAGCAGGCCATCGCTCAGGCCATGCTCGATCAGTTCCCACACGTCCGCATCGTCTGTGTGGACCGGGGCGTCACGGGGCAGTTTCGCGTTCGAGACCTCCGAGTTGTCTTGTCGAGGGACGGCGACCAAAGCACCGTCACGAGCGTCAAAGAACACGGACTTGCGTACACACTCGACCCGAGCACGGCCTACTTCAGCGCACGCCTTAGCGGGGAGCGACAAGCGGCCATGGACCTCATCGAAGCGCACAGGACACGCCTTGGTCGTCGCCTTGTGGTGCACGATCCGTACGCCGGCGTCGGGCCGAACTTGGGTCTGCCGCTCGCCCACGGCGCGGTAGAGACCGCCGTCGTGGGGGACCTCAACGGCGCCGCCATCCCCTACCTGCGTGAGAATTTGCAGCACATCATCTCCCGAAGCGGCCACCCCAACGCAACGTTGGTTGTCCGAGATGGCGACGGCCGCGCTTGGGCCGACGACGACGCCCTCCTTGCCCAAGCCGACGTGCTCTTCGTCAACCTCCCACATGAGGGGCTCGACCACCTCAATCACCTGCTCCCGCTTCTTTCCAGCGATGCTTTGGTGATCGGGTGGGCCTTGATCGACCGGCATGAGGAAACGACGCTTTCTGAGCGACTGGCGCCCACGTTCTCCAATGCCGGACGCAAGCACGACATCAGCGTTCATGCCACCAAGGGTTTCAGCACCACGCGAACGATGGTTCGCTTTGTGGTGCATACGACGACGGGTTCTTGAGGCGCCCACCGCTCCCCATAATCATGGAAACCACCGTGCGCTGCAAGTGTGGCGTCACCATCGACATTGCAGGGGTCACGCCACGCCCTGACGGCATCAAGGTCTGGTGCCGTGTGTGTGGCGACAACTTCGTCTACAAGCGTGGGTCGTGAAGGCGCCCGTTCCGGGAATTGAACCCGGGTCGCAGGAATGACAATCCTGCATGATAACCTCTACACCAAACGGGCAGGCAGGCGTGCGGTGAGGGAACCGATATTTAAGCCGCTCTCACCGTGTCAAAACCGGTTCTCATGACGGCTCGCCCACCCTCCGCCACGCAAGCCAAGGAAGCCGCAGAACAAGCCGCGGCCGACGATGCCGTTGCTGCAGCCTTCGGAACGTTGGCCGGCATGGGTCAACCGGCTGCTGCTGACGGTCCGTCAGGACCTCCAACCGGACCTCCCGGTGGTCCACCTGGAGGGCCGCCGAGCAAGGGCCCGCGAGGGCCGCCACCCACAGGACCGCCGACCGGTCCACCCACAGGCCCACCATCCGGGCCTCCAGCCGCCGATCCTCAGCCAGATCCGGAGCCTGAGCCCGAGCCAGAACCTGAACCGGAGCCTGAGCCCGAGCCAGAACCCGAACCAGAACCGGAGCCTGAGCCAGAACCCGAACCAGAACCGGAGCCTGAGCCCGAGCCAGAATCCGAACCAGAACAGGAGCCTGAGCCAGAATCTGAGCCTGAACCCGAGGAGGAAGAGAAACCGGCCCCCCCGCCCCTTGCTGTGGATGCTGAAGTGCGCCGCCTCCGTGGCGCGCTCTCGACGGCGCAAGCCACCATCGAGGCCCTCGAAGAGCCTCCCGTGCCGCCCGCGGTTCTCGACGACATCGTCGTGCCTCAGCACGTTGTGGCCGACTTCGCTCGCATGGGGCGTTGGTTGGTTCACGAAGATCTCGGCCGTGCGACCATGGGTGGCATGGCCATGCTGCACCCCGACGTCCAGGGCGCCGTCGTCTCCACCCGAATGCTGACCATGATGCCGCGCATCGACGAGCGGTCGTTGGTCGCCGGCCGTCTTGGCATGGGCGCGCCTCGAGGCGCCCGCGAAGATTGGCGCCTGCTGGAGGTGCTGTTGGCTTCGGTGAGCATGGCCACGGGAGGGCCGGCCGCCGTCATCCACGCACACGGGCCATACACCACGGCCATGTCGTGCGAGAAGGACCTCATCGTCCTCCAACCCATTGACGCCATCGGCAAGAAGCACATTGGGCGCATCATCATCGTCGAGCCCGACGCCGAAGATGAGGACGCCTTCCTGCGTCAAGCGGTCGAGGCCCTGCAACAAGGCGGCATGCGGTGCGTGGTCGTTCGTGGTCACGGAGCCTACGCGGTCGGCGCTGACTTGACTCAGGCTTGGTCCAACGCATCGATGGTTGAACACAGCATGCGCGTGGCGATGCTGGCCCGTCAAGCGAACCTGAAGACATGATCAGGCTTCGTCGCGGGCTGCTTTGCAGACGCGGATGAAGTTCTCGAACATCTCACGACCGTACTCGGAGTCGTTCACCTCTGGGTGGAATTGGAGGCCAAACCTGGTCCCGTCTTCGTTCTCCATGCCCTGCACTTCACAGGAAGGAGAGGAGGCCGTGATGTGGAAGCCCTTGGGGACCACATGGACTTCATCGTTATGGGATTCCCATACCGTTTGGGTTTCCGGCGTACCGGCAAAGATGGCGCCTCCACCGTTCACCAGGGTGATGTCGGCTGCGCCGAACTCGGGTTCAGGAGCTTCACGGGCGTCGCCACCGTAGTGGCGCGCCATGAATTGATGGCCGGCGCAAATGCCGAGGACGGGGACGTCCAATTCGAGGAACGCGGCGCAATTGCCCAACTCGCCGGTGAGGCCAATGCGGGCCGCGCCGCCGGAGAGGATCAAGCCGTCCAACGCCCGCAATTCCGAGACGGGCGTGGTGTTGTCGATGATCTGCGTGTCCACCTTGAGGTAGCGGAGCATCCGCCACTCTCGGTGGGTCCATTGGCCGCCGTTGTCCACGACGTCGATGACAAGGGGCCGGTCTTCCATGCCGGCTTACCTCCCCGTCCGGCCCTTAAGGATGGTCAAGGCAGACCACAAACATGGTCGAAGCACGCCACGGGTTCGGAACGCGGACTACCTTTTCCTACCTTCATAAGTGGTGGAGCCATTGACCGTGTAGAAACTGGAGTGATGCACATGCAAAACCAAGAAGAAAACAACATGCCGACCTACACCGTGACCGTCGCCGACAGCACCGGCGACACCCAGGTCCAGATGACCCGCCCCGAAATCGTGGCCACCGCGGCCGAGACCAAGGCGTGGATTTTCGTCGACGACCGTCTCGTGGACGCCAGCACCCTGAACGACAACCAGCTGAACACGGCCGACGCCATCCGTCTGATGCCCGGTCTCGTCGGTGGTCAGTGAGGCGCGAGCCTCACGGACAGGTTCAAAACAGGGACGCCGTCCGGAGCATGGGGATGACCATGGTCGAACTCGTGGACTACAAGTGCGCCGAATGCGGCAAGATCGAACAGTTCCGTGGCGACCAGAACGGCATCTCGTGCAAGGCCTGCGGTGCGCGCATTTTCATGAAGCTGCGCCGCAGCGGCACGAAGCGCATCGACGCCGTTTGAGCACGAGCGCACCCTTCTTGGACCGCTGACGCGGAGCCCTGCTCATGACGTCGTGGCTACGTGCGTACGCGCCTCGGCGCTTCGACGAGCTGGCCACGACGGACGCTGTACGCGATCTTCTGGCTCAGGCTTCCCTGACGGCCAACCCGCCGCATTTGCTCTTGTCCGGCCCGTCCGGTGTCGGCAAGACGGCCGCATGGCGCTTGGTCGCCAGGCAGGTCCTCGGCCCCGGCTGGCGCTCGACCACCCACGTGCTGAACGCGCGCGACTTGGCCCGCAAATCAGGCGCGATGGCCACCTTCGAATCCTTCCTCCGGCCCGAAGGTCGCGGTTCTTCGGACACCCTTGCTGGGCGCACCAGCCTCGAAGCCTTCGACGTCGCCTTGTTCGATCAGCGCGAAGACGATGCACCTCCGGCCGGTGAAGAATCGGTGGGGCGCGAAGGCCGTCAAGCGGTTTCGCGTCTCATCGTCATCGAAGACGCCGACTATCTTGGGCCAAAGCGCCAGCCCTACCTTCGTCGCATGATGGAGTCAGGAAGCGGCAGCTCTCGCTTTTTGTTCACGGCCCGGACGCCGTCACGCCTCATCGACGCCATCCGAAGCCGTGTGCAGCACGTCCGCATGCCACCCGTGAGCCGCGAGCAGATTGTGTCACGGTTGGAGCACGCATGTGCGCAGGCCGGAGCCGACGATGCGACGGTGCTCGAGGACGTCGCCCACGTCGTGTCGGGAGACCTTCGCCGCGCCCTGTTCGTGACTGAACTTCTGGTTCGCCGCGGTTTGCACACAGACCGCAATGCGCTGGGCCGTTTGCTTCAGGAAACGGAAGTCGTTGAGATGCGCATGGTCATTGAGGAAGCCCTCCGGGGGCGACTGCACGACTGGCGCTGGGAAAAACAGGGCGCAAGGAACACTCGCGTGCTCTACGGCGCCATGGGTCATCTCGATCGGCTGATGAACGCCCATCATCTCGAAGGCGACCAAGTCATCGAACACGTTCACCAGCACCTTGTGGAGGGTCGCTTCCACCTTCCACCCGACGTCTTGGCCGAACTGCTTGACGTGGTGGCCAAGACCGATGCTGACTTGCGCCGCTCCTCCACCGCTCGCATCCACCTCGAAGCCATGCTCCACCGCTTTGCTGACGTCGGGCGTCGTGCGGGCCTTGCGCCTGCGTAACCGTGATGAGGGTCAGGCAGGTCGTTTGGCCGGGCGTGTAGCATAGCTGGATAATGCACCGGCCTCCTAAGCCGGGGATCGCGGGTTCGAATCCTGCCACGTCCGCTCATTGGCCACCTTTCCACTTCTGGGGGCGGGTCCCTTCAAAGCGGGAGCGTCCGTCGACGAAGCGAGGTGAGCCCCTGATCGGCGAGGACGGCATCCCGGTTCCCTACGGGGAAGGCTTCAGCCGACCCGAGGACCCCGTCAAGCGTGCTGAGGCCCAACTCAAGGCGGCGGAACGCATCCGTCAGCGGAGCGGTGCGATGGCCCGACACACCGCGTCACAACTCGGGCGCAAATGGCTGTGCATTCCACTCGTGATGGGCTCCGTGGTCATCCTCGCAGCGCCCACCGCCAACATCTCCTCCCCTCTGGCTCTCCTGGCCATCTGGGCGCCGTTCAGCCTGCTCGTGACGTCCTTTGCGACCCTTGCTGGCGAGGCCACGCAGCAGGTGCTGCGGGCGCGAATTCAACTCCGCGCGTGGGGTGGCGGACCCGACGGACAATCGCACGACCTCAAGGCACAACCAGGCCTGGATTTGGTGCAAGAAGGCATCAATGAATTGCGGCGCGTCAACGCCGCACAAGCCCTCCTCATTGGGGCCTCCGCCATGTTGTTGTTGACCGCTTCCGCCATCACCACGGGCTCGGTCGGATGGAACCTTGCGATGCTGCTTGTCATCGTGTCGGGCGTGGCTCAAGGGTGGCACGCTCAGATCACCGCGGACAAGATGTTGCAGCTTGGGGACCCGTACCCTTTGCTCATCTCCTTCGTGCCCACCCACCACGCCACACAATTCGACGGCACCCTGTCCGACCTCGTCCTCGCTCACCTCGACCCCGACCTGGTCATCGACTGGCGGGCATGGTGCAACGAACTGGTGAGGGCCGCTTTGGACCCCCGTGGCCCTCGCCTCGTCCGCGAGCGCACCCTGCTCATCCTGGCCCTCCACCATGACGGCCACCTCGATGACGCCGCGGCCATGGGCCACCTCGATGATCTGCTCGGCCAACCGACCGTGGACCGTCTGTTGCTTGACGAGGGCGCGGTCATGAATTGGCGTTCCGTGCAGCGCCTCATTCAGCACGCATTGGCGTCACAACCCAATGCCGCTTTGCTCCTTACCCGCCTTCTCGGGGACGTCGTGGGAGGCACCGTCCGCAGAACGGGCCGGGATTGGCGCGTCGACACCGCGCTGGGGCCGGTGTGCGAGCGCGGTACTGGTCACCTCTTCGTCCTCGTCCATCACTGGGGTGAGGGGCGCGTCCCTGCCCACATCGAAATCCTCGCACCTGGTGGCGAGCCGTCAAGGCGCGACCAGCGCGTGGTCGTTGAAGGCTGCAGAGCCCTCGAGACCCCCATCGACTTGCAGGGCAAGGATCGTCGCGCGGCGATGGACCGTATGGTGGAGCACGTCGACCGCTCAACGATGCTCTGGTTCCGCTTGGCGTGGCCCACCACACTGCGCGGGTCAACCCGTGTTCAGGTGCACCTCAAGGACGGCCATGGCCGACTCATCGACGCTCGGGTGCTCAGGACCGAGCTTCGGCCGACGGCGAGAAGCAGTGCGAGGGCCCTTGTTCGTCGTCTGGTGACGGTCCGTTCCATCAACGAATGGCCGCTTCCGAAACGCACCGGCGACCCTCTGGCCGGAGAAGAAGAAGCGTAGGTCCAAGCGCGTGCCTTATGGCGCGTCCCTCCGTCGCGCGCTTGTCGGAGGCATCGAAGTGGAAGTCTGGGACGTTGTGGTGCTTGGGGACGGGCCAGCAGGACTTGCCGCCGCGGCCAACGCGGCCAGTGAAGGCGCGAGCGTGTTGTTGATGACCGCCGAGGCTCTTGGACGGCGCGATCCACGCATGGCCGACGGCCTTGCCGCGGCCATCGACGAGTCGACCAATCGCGGTCACCGAGAGGACACGATTCGCTCCGGTGCCTTCCTCTCCGACCAAGACATCGTGGCCAGCGTGACCGCTTCGGCCGTTCGCGAGACCGACCTCCTCGAGCGCCGCGGCGTCATCTTTCGTCGCGACCTGCGAGGGTTGCCTCAGGTGCGTCGACTGCCCGGTCACGGCCAGCCGCGCGTCGTCGGGTCGGGCGACGCCGATTCTCGTGAACTCCAGCAGGTGATGGAAGAGCAGTGCATGCGCCATGGCGTGGTGCGCCGCAGCGACCAGGTCCCGCTCCGATTGGTCCACACCGGGCAGCGCGTGCAGGGCATCGTGGTCGCAGACCTGACCGGCGGGCGCATCCTTGGCTTGCAGTGCAAGGCGCTGATCCTTGCAGATGGAGGCGCTTCAGACCTCGCCCACACGGGCCGTGGCGGACACGGCTTGGCGCTGGCCCTCGACGCAGACCTCCCGCTCCGCGACATGGAATTCCTTGCCTCAACGCCGCTCGGTGTTCGGGACACTTCGATGACCCTCCCACTGGGCCTTCTTGCGGATGGCGCCGTGGTCTGTGAAGCGGACGGCAGCCCCATCGACCTCGGTGATGACCTGACGTCCGCAGTGAATGCGGTCCGCACGGCGAAGGAGGCCGTGATTGACCTTCGCGACCTCGGGGAAGCGCGGCCGTGGTACGACGCCACCTTCCGCTTGTTGGCTCAACGCCTTGGCGTGGATGCAGACCGACAGACCGTGGCCATCGAACCTCGGGCGTACGCCAGCCTTGGCGGCATTCCGGTTGACGAAGAAGGTCGTGCGGTCATCGGATCATGGTCCCGCTGGTTCACCGGCCTCTATGCCGCGGGCGGAACGGCGTGCACCGGCCTTCACGGCGCCGGCCTCCTGCCCGGCAACCTTGTCCTCGACGCGCTGACGTCCGGCCGAGCGGCCGGCGCCTCAGCTGCAGCGTGGCTGGTTGACCAAGCACACGGCGGCTCCACCGCTGTCGCAGAAGCCGTTCAACAAGCAGAAGCCGATGTCGCTGCCATGATGTCACCTGCTGAAAGCGAAGACGGCGTGGTCCGCACCGGGGCCGTGACCTCAGCGGTCAGCGCCCTCGTTCGCAGCGTGTTTGACGGGGGCACGTCAGCCGATGAATTGGCGGCTGCTTTGGACACCGTCGAGCACCTCGCGGTGTCCGCAGAAGCCCTCCATCTCGACGATCAGTCGCTGGTGGCGAACGCCAATTTTGAAGGCGTGCTCGCAGCACAACATGGCGTTCAACAGGCCCGTGCGATGATTCAGAGCGCCATGGCGCGCACCGAATCCCGTGGCGTCTACGTGCGCCATGATCACCCCGACATGGACGTGGATCAGATGCACCACACCCTGGTCTCCTCTGACGGCACCACCGACACCCTCGCGGTGCGCAAGGGCATCTCGGGTCATTGGGTCCTCGCACCCTCCGAATCGGCGTGAGGATTGAAGTCGGCGTCGTGCCACGCACGCCCATGGGCGAGGCAACACTGTTCGAACGGATCGTCCAGGGGAGCCTTCCGTCCCACCCTGTGGCACGCGGTCAAGGCTGGTACGCCTTCCTCGATGTCTTTCCTCGACGTCCGGGGCACACCCTTGTCGTTCCCGAACGCGGTGTGCCCCGATTGGCCGACCTCCAGCCCGACGAGCGCAGATGCCTGATGGACGGCGTGGCCGAGGTTCAGCGACGTTTGAGCGCGGTGTTCAACACCGAGGATTTCCTTGTGTTGATTCACGACGGAGCGGGTGCAGGCCAAGAGGTGCCGCACGTGCACGTCCACGTGCTGCCGCGGACCTCAGGCGATGGTGGCCGCTCGTTGCCCGCCCTCTGGCCGGATGCTCAGGGAGGTCGGGCGGACGACGAGGCGTTGGCCGCTTGGTCGCAGGACTTGGTGAAGGCATGACCAGCATCGGCGAGGACGGCTCCGTGGACCACCACGGTGAAGCCTTGCCGACGTTGACCAAAGCGAGTTCGAAGGTGCGGCTGGATGCCTTGATGTCCGTGCCGCAACCACGGTGGGATCGGGCCATTCCCGGCTCGCCATTTTGGACCAAACTGGCCTTCGTGCTGCTTCGGATCGTTGCACGCGGGCAATTCAAGTCCATGACCAGCGAAGGGCTGGAACGTTTGGACCACGATCGGGGCGCGATGTGCTGCGCATGGCACGTGAACGCCCTCATGGACCCCCTTGCCATCATGCTGACCCACCCCAGCCACTTCGTGATCGGTGGTCGGCACGACCTCGTGACCCGCCCAATCCTGAGCTTTTGGACGCGACGCATGGCGGTGCAACCCGTTGTGCGCAAAGCGGAATTGTTGCGGGGCGGCTTTTCCAAGGAAGAAGCCCAGAACCTCAACGGACGCACCTTGCTCAACCTTGCTCGTGGCATCTCGTACGGTCATGGTGCTGCCTTGTTCCCTGAGGGTACGGCCCACGACGAGGCCCACCCAATCCGCTTTCGAACCGGACCGATGCGAACGGTGCTCGCGGCGGCTGCCATCGCCCACGTCGAGGGGCGACCTCTTCCGCACCTGGTTCCGGTCGGCTTGCACTTCCGGGTGCGCCACCACTTCCGCACCGATGCTCACGTCGAATACAGCGAACCNATTCCAGTGAAATTGGACGACATCCCTGAAGATTTGTTGACCGCTGTNAAGCAAAACGANTGGAGCGAGCCACCTTCCGACGCCGTTACGGCTTTGCGTGATGCGNTGACGCCCACGCTGCGTCGATTGACGCCAGACGCCGTGGACTGGTCTGAGCGCCGAGCCTTGCACGTGCTGGCGCACGTCCGTGCCCGTCGTGAGGCGCGGCCTTTGCCCGATTGGCGATCCGAAGTCATGGCGGCGCGGGCTGAGCGGGATGCACTTCGTCCCGAAGGTGACCGCCCGCTCGATGACATCGTACCTCAGCGCCTCACCTCTCCACCTCTGGATGCGGCCCATACCGTAGCTGAGCGCCTCGAAGCACACGGTCTCGACGGCCGCGATCTCAACCACGAGGGCCTTGGTCTGCGCAAGAATTCCCCCACGGCCGTGGCGGGTGGACTGGTTCGCATGGCGCAATTCCTTCCCCTCCTTCCGGTGTTCTTGTTGTCGATGGGCCTTCAGTCCACCCTTGGCTACGTCAAGGGGAATTCGACTGACGAAGGCGTCGACGCCCGAACGAGTTACCATTTCGTGTTCGCTCTGTTTGCCTCGATGATCGTGTGGCCTTTGGTTGCGGCTGGCCTCGCCGGAGGCGCTTACGCTACGGGCGGTCTGGATTCAAGCGGCATGCCGGAACTTGCGGCTGCGGCTTTGTTCGTGCTTTGTTTCCCCGTGTTCACGCTCTCAGGGTGGTCCTTCGCCGCGGCATGGGACGGCTGGGTCATCGTGCGCGGCGGGCTACGTCGTGCCAAGTTGCGCCGTCGACACGGCCTTGATTTGCAGAAGGAGTTGGACGTGCTTCACGCAGCCATGGCCGAGTAACGCCGACGGTGTGGTTCAAAACGGTCCGGCTTCAGCCGACAACATGGACGCTTCCGAGGTCGGCACACTCCTGCGTCGTTGGTTTGCCGGCGAACGCCTCGAGGTTCGGGAGCAGCAAGACCCACGGGCCGACGTTCATCTGGCGGTGAAGTATCCTCCCGGTCCACGAGGGCACACTTTCACCGTGGTCGTTCCCAAGGGGCGTGACCTTGTCGCGGTCTCCAGCGTGACGCGCGTCGACGCTGGCCAGCAGGACGAGATGAGCGCCCTGATGGGCGAGGACGGCGAGGAGTGGAAAGGCTGGGTTCACGAGATGCGGATGCACCTCATCTCAAGCGGTGTGGATTGGAACCTGAGCATGGGTCANGACGGGAAGGCCCGCCCTGGTCCCCTGCAAGCGTTCAACGTCAGCCTTCCCATTTGGTTCGACGGCCTGACGAAAAACGAGCTCATGCAGGCCCTCCGTTCCCTTTGGATGAGCAAACTNGGCCTCATCCACGAGATCAAGTTTGGATTCGGTCAAGGCGTGGGNCGCCCNGGNCCNGTCGACGATTGGGAGGAGCGAAAGCGTCAGCGTGGACAAAGCGGGAGCCGCCCAAGCGCCGTGGANGAGACGGCGGAAATCCAAATCCTCGACGACGACGCCGCGCCGTTCGGCAACGATTTCGACCCATCAGAGTGGATNTGAGCNGCCTTTGGTCATCTGACCTGAATGGGGTGCGGTTAAGTAGGATGAAACGTCGAATGAGCTTGCCAGTCCACTGGAGGTCGACCCTATGCGCCAATCAACGAAGTCCCTCAGCCTTGTCATGCTGCTTCTGCTGTCCGTTTGCTCCTCGATGTTCATCGTCACCGATGTNGCNGAGGCCAACACCGTGGTCATCACGGAGGCCGTTCANGTCGTCGACGGTGGCGCAGCTTCCGATCAGCAGTCTGCCGTCGGGTCGGACAGCGAAGGAAACGTGCACCTCGTGTGGACCCGAAACGGTCAGCACCTGTGGTACTCCATGCTCTCGCCGCGCGGCGANACCATGATCGACGCCACCCAAATCAGCAATTCTGGCCTCCACAAGATTGCGCACCCCGACCTCGTGGTCGACGAGGACGACACCGTGCACGTCGTGTGGGCCGACCGGGCCGGTCAGCACTCCATCATGTACACCGCTCTGCAACCGTTCAAGGCGCCNCGTGACGGTCAAGCCACGACCGACGGCACCATCTCCTCCATCGATGACACCATCATTTCGAAGCGCTCGCAAAACCGCGACTGGCCCGCCATTGACGTCGACAGCATGGGCGCCCTTCACATCGTGTGGCAGGACGCGTACGACCCGCTTGACAAGTTCTTCGCGCAGCCCCAGATTTACTACTCCATGATCGAGCCCGACGTGACCACTGGCTCCACGCTGACGCTCTTCGACGACACCCTGCTGACGCCAATCATCGGACACAAGGGCCACCCCGACGTCGTCGTGGACGCCAACGACTACGTCCAAATCGCCTGGGACGACACCCGTGGNGGTAAGGTCGAACTCGTGTTCGTTGTCGACACCTCCGGTTCGATGTACTCTGAATGGGCCGATGTGTGCACCGTCATCTACGGCGGCAACTTTGCCAGCGGCGGTTACTTCCGGGGCATCAAGCCGATGCTCGCCGACGCCAACATGTCGGTCTACGAGACCATCTACGGACTCGGCAACACCCTGCCCAGCGTCGCCCAATCCGGCAACTGTGCGGCCTACTACAAGGGCGGCCAGGGNCCCCGCAACACCGCNCTCGGCACCACGGACAGCGACGACTCCGGCGGCCTGCGTGTCTTGCCNGAGACCATCTACAACGGCAACACCTACTCCGGCTACTCCGGTGAAGACTGGGGCCCAGGGACAAACTGGGCCTGCCTCTCCTGGAAGGACGCTCTGGGCAACGTGCCCGGCAACCCGCCCTCGGCTTCGGATCACAAGTGGAACCCCAACGCGACCAAGATCGCCATCCCCATCTCCGACGAGGGCCCCAAGGACGGCGACCCAGCGACCGGTGCAGACGACAGCGCCTCCATCGAGGAAGCCCACGACAACTGCGTGACTGCGGGCGTCGTTCCTGTTGGTCTCTACGGCCAGAGCTACGGTGGCGCNGGCACCGTGGAGTCCCACTTCCGCGACCTTGCCCAGTGCCCGAACGGCGTGGTCAGCCAGCAGACNCGAAACTGCCCCGGCAGCACGGTTCGCAACACCGATGCAGGTGGCCAAGTCTACGAGTTCCCCTCGGGCACGAGCAACAACATGAACCTCCTCGTTGAGGCGATGGTCTACATTTCCACCAACAACTCCCGTGAGATCTACATGAGCGTCCTCGACCCCTATGGGAAGATGAACAACGACGCCCAGTGGACGCCTGGTGACCAGGGCACCAACGTGGTCGGCAACGGCTACGTNGAGGACACCGGCGCCGGTGCCGACGGNCACCTCGTNGTGGTNAACGACACCCGTGTGACCATCGATGACGCCTACTCCTTCCACCCCTCCATNGGCGTGGACCTGCAAGGCAACACCCACATCGCATGGATGGACGGGCGTGACTACGGCTTCGAGAANGAGGTCAACTACGAGGTCTACTACACCAAGCTGCGCTTGCAGGGTGCGGGTGCGTGGGACGGCGCCGACCAAGGCTTGTCCACCTACGCCATCAAGAAGATTGACGACACGGCGATTTCCAACGTCGAAGGCCGGTCTGGACTGCCTCAAAACAGCCCATACGGTGGCAACTCGGTCTTCCCGGCTCTCCTGACCGACGACCAGAACAACGTTCACATCGCNTGGGTTGACTCAGGCAACCTGACCGCCGGNGAAGAAGTGGTCTACACCCGCCTNAACAGCACGGACCTCACCGGCGACGGCTTGACCGCCATCGACCCATGGGAGATTTCGCCGGTGACCCGCTGGAACTCGAACAAGCTTGGACCAGAGAACGGTCGCCAACCCTCCATCGGCATGCCCCCTGCCTTCGCCAACGACTTGGGAAGCGGCGCGCACGTNGCNTGGTCGGACACGAACAAGTGCAGTGATGAAGCCAACAACAACCGCTTCACCATCTGTTATTCGCACATCCTGACCGGCCAAGTCGATGTCGAGTTGGACGTCGGTGAGACCTACTATCACGTCATCGAACCCGGCGAGCAAACGGTGTACAACCTCACGGTCAACAACTCCACACCAGGCCCAACGGATCTCGTGGCCGACGCGTACACGCTCAACGTGTCTGGTGTGCCACAGAACTGGACGGCNACGCTCTACTTCGCGAACAACCACACGACGATTTTCCCCGACACCGTCATTCCGCTTGCGGGTGGCGAACTGGCTCGCTTCTACATGCGCGTCAAGGCGCCCTCGATTTACCAAGCCAACGAGGACGAGTTTGCCAGCATCGTGGTGACGTCCAAATCCACGTCAGATCCGGCGATTCAATCGTCGCTGGTCACGCTGACCAAGATGGACGTGGTTCACGGCATCAACCTCGAGACATCGCACAGCATCGCGGACATCGAGCAGGGCCAAACGGCCATCTTCTCGATCACGATCACCAACACGGGGAACGTGTTCGACCGCTTCGACTTCTGGGATCCCGCGACCCTTGAGGGTCAGGCCGAGTGGGTGCTGCCCTTCGCTTGGCAGGTCAACTTCCCGACGTCGGTGGAGCTTGACCCCGGTCAGTCCGTCACGAAGAACCTCGAAGTGAGCGTTCCGACGACCGAGGATCCAGGGCTGTTCGTCATCTATCTGAAGGGATGGTCGGCCGGCGAACCGGTCAAGTCGGTGCAGCAAGGCACCTACGACATCCTCGAACTGCAGGTCTTCGTGTCGATCCGGTCGACAGGCAACATCGTGTTTGAGGATTCTGAAATCGACAGCTTGGAGCGTGTTCTTCCCGGACAGTGCACGGAATACTCCGTGCCGGTGACGAAGAACTTCGATTCCGGAGACCTTGTGTTCACCACGCCTGGCGCTCCTGAGGCCCGNCCGGCTGAGGTNGACCTCACNACNTGGCGCANGGAGCACTGGACCGTNGAGGTCGACTTCCGNGANGCNCCCGGTGGCAACGCCCTCGGCTTGAACGANCCNCGNACGTGGGAAATCCTNGGNGGCGACGATTCGGTGACCCACACGGTCTACGTGGANGTCTGCGCACCCACCAACGCCACGGCCGGCCTCGGCCCNGCGGTGACCCTGAAGGCCAACTTGGACTCGTATCCGCGCATTTCTGANTCGGTGCTCCTGTCGACCAACGTCATCNANGTGTATGACNTGGAAGCAGGCGTCGATCCCGATGTCGGGACGGAACTGTTCGTGAACCCCGGCGAGGAGTGGCTNTTGCCCATCACCGTGCGCAACGAAGGCAACGGCCCAGACCGCTACGACTTCCGCTTGGCTCGCGTGACGGATTCGGCCGGCGTAGACGTGCTTTGGGACATCGATGTGCCGCGAAACGCTCTGCAGGAGTTGTCGCGTGACACCTACCAGACCTTCGAGGTCCGAATGAACGTNCCTGATCAGGTCGAAGCAGGCGCCTACACCGTGGTCTTCGAAGCCTTCTCCGAAGAGGCCTACCCCGACGACAAGGGCCGTGAAACGCGCCTCCGTGACACCTTGACCTTCGACGTCCAGGTCAACGAATTCCACGACATGCGGATTTCGATGGACCCACGGGTCGACAACCCGGTCAAGACCTCCGCACCCGGTCGCGTGGTTTCCTTTGAGGTGAACATCACCAACTACGGCAACGTTCCCGACACNCCAAGCTTGCACAACCACACGAGCANCCGNGACGGCGATGACGTGCTGTGGAACACCGTGCCCGGCATGGGTTCCCTGTCCTCGTGGAGCGTGGAGTGGATGCAGGTCGAGCAAATTGGTGCNGACCTGTTCACCACCGTACCTTGTGAGGTCCTNCAGAGCACCGCCAGCGCCTTCCCCGAAGACCGNTGCGTCTACCTCGANGACACGAACACNTGGCGNATGCCGGAGATGGACGCGTACACGACCATCGGCATGGTCGCCGCCGTGAACATCGGCACCGANGCGACCCTCACCACCCGTGACATCGGCCTGAAGGT
This sequence comes from Methanobacteriota archaeon, assembly GCA_002694585.1. Classification (GTDB taxonomy): domain Archaea; phylum Thermoplasmatota; class Poseidoniia; order Poseidoniales; family Poseidoniaceae; genus MGIIa-L3. The sequence continues at coordinate 7,097 of NZMM01000017.1, read as the reverse complement.
GACCAGCCTCCACGGNGATGCCGAAGCCGGCGGCGANCANGACGACAGCCCAGAGTGGGCCGGAGAAGACCTCGACTCGAACGAACTCATCGTGACGCTCCGACTGCGTGCGCCAAACCTGAAGATCGTCGAAGCAGAGGCTTCGCAAGAAAGCGCCAAGGTGGGCGAGACCATCCCTGTGCGCGTGGTGCTGGCCAACGACGGCAACACCCACGCCACGGACATTGAGATCATCCTGTGCGAACAACGTCGCATTGACGAGGACATCAAGCGTGAACTGCGCACCGATGGCTGTGCTGACGAAGACATCGTCATGCGNCAGGTCGTCGGCGCCATCCTCGCACCGACCGACGCCGAAGAGGAGAAGCAGGTCGAGATTTACCTGCTCTACCCCGTGAGCGCGGGCAGCAAGGCCGTGTACGTGATGATCGACCCGACCAACGAGATCGTCGAAGGCAGCGAGCGCGACAACATCGTCTACCTCCCCGAGGAACTGTCCTCCAACGCCCCCGCGCTCGATGTGGCGGCTGAGGTCGTCAGCGCCACGGCGTTGCCTGGTGCCGTGGTCCTCCTGACCATCGCGCTCTTCGGCGTGCTCTTCTTGGTCGGTGCTGCCCGCCGTGGCGCGGTCAAGGCCCGCATCGCCGAACAGTCCTCGCTGATGAGTGTCCTGAGCGACGAAGACGGACTCTGATCCTGACGTTTGGCTCAGCGGCGTCGTTTGACGCTGCCAAGCCACCAGCGCAGGTCGCTGTCCGGCTTGACGGCCACCACATGGCCCGCCCGCTCTGCGAGCTGTCGCTCAAGGCGTGCCCCGACTTCGTCGACCATCGCTGCAATTTCCTGACGGCCGAGGCCGAGGTGTTGACCGAGGGCGAGCGCATCCAAGCGCTCGTTGGGCGACTCCAGCAGCCGGTGGACCATGACACGCTCTTCGTAGGCTTCGAAGTCGGCTTCCACCGCGGCTGAGATCCTGTTCTGGACCTGTTGGTGGAGGGCGATAAGTGCGTCCCGCTGACGGTCCAAAGCATCGAGTTGTTCGGAGAGATGACGAAGGTGGTCCAACCCTTCCCCGACGGCGATTTTTTTGCGGCCGCTGACGGCTTCAGCCACGGTGCGTGCACCGTCTGGAAGCGTCGAAGTCANGCGCATCGGACCGCCTTTTGGCAGGTCGCGCTGTTCGATGCGAAACAAGTCAGGCCCCAAATCGATGCGGACCGAAACCGCCTGTGTCACGCTGTAGATGCGCTTCGGAGGCCCGCCTTTGTCGCTGGGGACCTTCTCTTTCGTGACCAGGCCGCCACGTTCCAGTTCTTTCAGGTGCTTGTTGATGGCCGGTTGGCTGACGTTGAGCAGCTCTGCGAGCTGCATCGGATAGTGCGGTTCTCGGACCAAACGTTCGAGGATGCCTCGACGCACGTCGTTTTGAAGCAAGCGAAGGGTCGTCGACGCGTCGTCCATCTTCTCAACCATTGGTTCAACAGTTGCGGCCTTCTTTGAAGCCGTCGTCCGTCAGNTGAANATGAGGAAGGCATCCGCGACCCATTCGACGATCCGCCGAGGCCCAAGGACGGCGTAGATCAGGGCCACGACGCCAAGAGCGAGGAACCAGATGNTGCCNGATCCCGGCAGGGTGGCGTCGTATTCCCACGTCACGTCGAATTGCTGCAGTTGCTGACTGTCTTCTCCTCCGACCACGAAGCGCACGTCNCCGCTGCTGGCCGCCCAACTNAAGCCGCCGTTTGAGGACGGNCCGCCAGCCAGCAGATCGACACCGTCCTGAGGGCACTCGTAGTAGCCGTCGCGCAACGTGCACTTGCTCGCTTCTGTGGCCCGAGCCACACCGACCCAGACGCCGTCTTTTTCCCATGAGACGTCGATTGTGACATCGACGCTGTCGACCGCTTTCATGAGTTCNACGACGTCTTCGGACATGCCCCAATAGCACGTCACCTCGTCGTCATCGATGAAGGGCAAGCCTTCGTCCACGTCGCATGGGGGCAGCATNGCGGNNTCTTCACCCGCGTCGGAGACCAAGGCNGGTGGCGTGATCAGGTACAACGCAAGCATCNCCAGCGCCAAAACGGCGGCGATGATTCGNGTGACGTTGGCCAGCACACCCTCACCTCAGGGCCCGTCGTCCCACGATTCCCAATCCTTGCCCGCGGGTTCCACTTGGGTGGCTTTCTCCGGTTCACTTTGCGCTGCGGGCGTCGGCGCGACCCTGCGGCTTGTGGCCACAAAGGGGTCACGAGGTCCGTCCTGACGTGCTTCAGGTGGCAGTGCACCTTCGATGTCGCCGCGCATCAGCGCGTAGACCTGCTCGGTGGTGAGCATGCCGTTCGGCGCAACGTCCGTGCCTGGCGCACCTCCCTCAGGTTCGCGGTACGCTCCCGTGACCGGGTCGAAGGGCAGGTCCTGCTCNCNCACCTGCTGGGTAGGGATTCCGAAGGCTTCGGCNCCCCCAGGGGTCATCGGCTGGATTTGTCCGTCCGTGCCGACGATCATNACGCCCTTGCCNCGTCGGCGGCGCTCTGAGAACAGCANGGTCAGTCCNACAGGGAGGATGAGCACGCCGAAGGTGCACAAGCCGAAGGCGGCGAGGATCCACGGCGAGGAAAGCATGCCNTGTTCCATGGCGGGGACGTCCACCAACCACGCCTCGACGTTTTCATCGGCTTCGAGTTGGAGCAGGTGCTGGCCGNCTTCCTCGACCTCCCACGCCGCAACGCGGACGAAGACCACGCCACGATCGACGGTCATGGGCTCCCANTCGCTGCGGCATTCTGAGGCTTCGAGGGCCGAGCCTGTGTTGCTGTTCCATCCGTCGGAACGCATCAAGGTCGCGTTGGCTTCGTGGTCTGCCGTGATGTAGAGCGCGTGNCAGACGGGACGNAGGTCCGCAAGCGCACCTTCGCCACCGGAGACTTCAGCGACGTGGGTCGTTCGAGGATCGAANGCCTCGTTCAGGGCTCCGCCCATGGAGCCGAAGAGGATGAAGCTCGAGAGCAGCATCACGCCACCGAGCACCACNATGCGCAAGGGCCACGGAGAGGCCGCNTCCGGTTCGGNCATCACNGGTCTGCGTCGGCTCCACCGTCAAGAAGCCTCGCGCCGAACCGTCAGGCGAGTCCGAGTTCTGCCAACTTCTCCGGGAGGTACGTGTCGGTGACGAAATCAAGACCGTACTTGGCCANNGACTGCTGCTCAGCCTTCTTGCCNAGTTCGAGCATCATGTTGATCTGTTCTTGCCACCATGGGTCTTGGAAACGCGGNTCNCTCAACTCAGCGTTCAGGGCTTCAATGTCCTTCTTCGACAGATCGTCGCTGGGCAGGTCGTAGGCCACGATGTCGTCTGCGGTGATGCCGAGGTAGGTCGCGGTGGGGGTGGCGAGGTATTCCGAAATGTGCGCGGTCTTGATGGCACCGTAGGCGATGGAAGCGTGGATGCGGTACGACCACGGGTCACAGTCAGCAAAGACGACCACGGGCAGGTCCCACTCCTCGCTCATGCGCTTCATGATGCGGCGNGTGGACCGCGCGGGNTGACCCTTCAGGTGAACCAAGGCGCAACGGTGGTCTTCGTCGAAGCCGTTCTCGATCAACCGATCGAACATTCCACCGGTCTCGATGGCCATGATGAAATCCACGTCGTGCTCGATGAGTTCCAACTTCTCGGCTTCCACGTTGTACGGCACGCCGTACCCGGAATCACCGACGTCATCGCGGGCGTTGATGCGCATCCATTCCCCGCGTCGGTTGCGCTCCTGCAGGGTGATGTTGCCAATGATGCGCGCACCGTCCTCCTCAGGGCGGAGCTTGAAGTCCTCACGCAGGCATTTCGTGACCACTTCGAGGTCCTCGGCGAGGTTGTTGCTCTCGTTCTGCGAGCCGAACTTTCCGTGGCCCCAGCCTTCCGAGATGTAGTACATCTCCCTGAGGGTGCTCGANTTGCCGGCGTCGATCATCTCCTCGATGAACTCGACCACGTGCAGGGCGCGAAGCAATTGCTTGGCGGACCGCAGNGAGGTGGCGTCACGGACCGAGGTGGACTTTCCGTACTTGTAGACGCCTAGGCGCGTGTTGAACGTGATGTTGTTCTTCGTTCGGACGGGGAGCGTCATCGTCGGTGGTTCGCCCTTCACGATGCGGTCGTACATCTCGACGACGACGTCGTGCAGCGCGGATTTGGTCTCTTCAGGGGAATGCGTTCGTCCGGTCATGCGTCACCCTCCGTCCAGTCCAGGATGTTCCCGCTTGGNGCCACGGCCTCCGCAGCCACCTCAGCAGGTGCTGTATCGGGCTCNNCCTCCTCGAAGGCCGAGGNTGTGGCGTCTTCTTGCGGCGCTTCGTCGTCTTGGTCCTGGTCTTCACCTTCGGTGAGCACCTCCTCTTGGCGCCGCAGTTCCTTCAGTAGGGCATCGTCCATCTTGGTGGCGCCGATGACGTCACCCGCGCCACGGTAGAACACCTCCGTCTCCGTCCAGTCNCCCTTNTCAAGGCCGTCCAAGGCGAAGGTGATGGTGGCGGATTCGCCCGGCTTGAGCGTCTCTAACTTCCATGCCCACACGCCGGTCATTTCCGAGCGGCCGCCACGGTCGTTGTCGACCATCGTCGCACCTTCACGCTGTGGCCAATTCGCCAACAAAGTGTACGAACGGGCCTTGGCGGTGTAGTTGCTCAGGGAAATCTCGACGTTGGTGCGCTTGCTTTCCTTGTCCCACTCCGTGGCTTCTTGTGCGATGACGGCGTTCATGATTTTCGTGATCGAACCGGCCAACGTCGGAACCTCACGACCCAAAATGGACGCCGATTTCTCGGCGATCGCCGGCAGGATGTCGGTGATGAGTTCGAACTTCTCCTGGGTCTTGGCGAGTTTCTTCTTCTTCTCCAGGTGCTTGCGCAAGCCTCGGCCAAGTTCGAGCATGGCCTTGCGCGCTTCTTCGCGCACCTCTTCGTTGTCTGCGACCGCTTCTTTGGCCTCGGAGGTGAACTGGACGTTGGTGCTGGCCAGGTGCACCAAAACAGCCGCAGGACCCTTTGGCACGCCGTTGCCGCCAGGCTGGTCCAGACCGTACTGGCGCCAGTCCACCGATTCAATCGCCTTGGTCAGCATGCACCCGCCCTGCTGGTACATCAGGGGCACGCGGTTGGCAAAGCGGAGGACTTCGACGGCCGAATCCGCAGGCATGCCCTCGCCGAAGATGAGGCCGACCTCGATCTGGAAGGGGTTGCCCGAACTGACCGCAGGCGCGCGCGTAAGGGTCGTGACGAAGCGGGAGTCAATGGTCTTCGACAAACCCTTCTTGATGAGCAATTCCTCGATGGGGGATAAGCAATCGATGGGCGGCTTGAGCAGCTTCACGGGCTCGAACACGATGCGCGGGTCCCAGGTTTTGCGCAGGTGCTTGGAGATGGCGTCAGCGGTTTGCTTGTTCCACGGCCCGTCGCCGTGCGTGCTCTGGACGGTGCTGCGCAATTCGACGAGGCTCTCTTCCCAGTGCATGTCGGTGCGCGAGGTCACGATGTCGAGCAGGTCATCGATGGTCGCCTCGGTGAGCGCGTCCATCAGATCGCCGTGTTTGGCGTCCGCGATGGGCGCGCTGGGCACGCCAGGGCGGCGCGCGTCGGCCACGTAGATCCGCGAACCGCGGTGGTCGAGGCGGTAGGGGCGGAGGTAACCCCGGATGCCTTGGAAGGTCTCGGCCAGCGCGCGAATCTGCTCCGGGTCGAGGCGGCCAGGGCGCGACTTGAGCGGCTGACCCTTGGCGTCGATCAAGCCGGAGACCTCGCACATTTCCTTGACCGCTCGGCCAGGAACGCCCGAGAAATCGGTCTTGAGGAAGATGCTCAGGTTGGCGGCCTTGGTGGCCTTGGCGAGGCGGTTGAGTTGGCCCAATTCGATGCCGTGCGGGTGCGGCTTGATGGCGCTGACCTTGCGCGGCAGCCGTTCGGTGACGCGCGGCCAGTGCGTCGTCTCGCCGTCAGGATCGACGAAGGTGATGCTGGCGTGCGGGTTGACGATGCTCGTCATGCGCAGGTACTGCCAGACGCTCTGCTTGCCGCGCTGGAATTTGGCCTTCATGCGGCAGCGCACGTTGAGTCCGGACACCTTCTCCGTGCCGTCCTCAAGGACCCACGGAACGCGCTGTTCCTTGCTCTTGATGGCCTTGTTCGACTTGGTGTCGAGGCCCAGTTCCATCTCCACGGCCGTCGTCTCACTGGCAATTTTGGAGCGCACGTGGGTGGGTTTGCCGGTGGTGAGCTGGCTGTACATCACGACACCGGTGATGCCGATGCCCTGCTGACCGCGGGATTGGCGGATGGCGTGGAAGCGCGAACCGAAGAGCAACTGTCCGAACACCTTGGCGATGCTGTCGCGGGGGATGCCGGGGCCGTTGTCCTCGACCTCCAGTTCGATGACGTCGCGCTTTGGATCGGCCTTGCGGATGTCAATCTTGATGTCGGGCAAAATGCGTGCTTCTTCGCACGCGTCGAGGGCGTTGTCCACGGCCTCTTTGACGGCCGTGATGAGGGAGCGGTGAAGGCTGTCAAAGCCGAGAAAGTGCTTGTTCTTCTCAAAGAACTCAGAGATGGAGGCTTGCTTCTGATTGCCGGCCATTCGTGTGGCGATGTCCCTCTTTTCACTCATGCAAGCACCGTCCTGAGGTCCTCCTCCGTCCTGATGACGTCGGGCCTCGAACGGTGCACAGGCCTCAGCGACGGTTCATGAAGAACCGGGTTCGAATCACGCAAAGAGGTCGTCTCGCCAAGCGGTGATCTCACCCGTGAAAGCACTCGCCGCCACGGTGAGCGGGCTGGCCAGATAGAGCCGACCGGGACCGGATCGGCCCTGGAAATTGCGGTTGATGGCCGAGACGGTGACTTGTTCGGCGTCGGTCGAGACCCCGGGTCCCGCGCCGATGCAGGCGCCGCAACCGGGATCGATGAGCTTCACACCGACCCGCCCGAAGAGGTCGTGCCAACCTTCGCGCACAGCGAGGTCCTTGACGTGGCCTGAGCCGTACTGGATGTAGAAATCAACGCCCTCGGCCACGGTCAGGCCGGCCGCTTCGGCCGCCGTGCACACCTCGGCG
>NZMM01000016.1 GCA_002694585.1 Methanobacteriota archaeon | reverse complement strand
TCCGTGACCGGTAATGTACTCAGAGATTATCTAACTGATTTATTTCCTATACTAGAACTTGGCACCAGCGCCAAGATGCTGTCAATTGTACCGCTGTTAGCCGGTGGCGGATTGTATGAAACCGGTGCGGGCGGTTCTGCGCCCAAGCACGTCCAACAATTCGTGGAGGAAGGACATCTGCGCTGGGACTCGCTTGGGGAATTCCTTGCCATCGCGGTTTCCCTCGAGGACCTCGCCGACAAAACGCAAAACGCCAAAGCCAAGGTCCTGGCCGACACCCTCAACCAAGCCATCGGAGTCTTTCTCGACGAAAACAAATCCCCTTCCCGAAAAGTGAACGAATTGGACAACCGGGGCAGTCACTTTTACCTCACCCTGTTTTGGGCCGAAGCCCTCGCCTCCCAGTCCGGGGACGAAGAGTTGCAGGGTCGCTTCGCTCCCTTCGCGGAAAAGCTCCGTTCTCAGGAGGAGGCCATCGTGTCCGAACTCAATGACGCCCAGGGAGCCCCCGTTGACTTGGGTGGATATTATCTTCCCGATCCGGAAAAGGCCTCCCGGGCCATGCGCCCCAGCCCCCTCTTCAACGATGCCCTCGACAGCCTGAACTGAACCTTGCCCCTCATGAAAGCCATCCTCTTCCTCACCCTCCTTCATCTTGGCCTGGGTGTCCTGCAAGCCAAGAAACCCAACGTGCTCTTCATTCTCATCGATGACATGGGCGCCCATGACCTCAGCAACGAAGGCTCCGAATTCTACGAAAGTCCGAACGTCGACCGGATTGCCAACGAGGGGATGAAATTCACCCGGGGCTACGCCACCTGTCAGGTTTGCAGCCCTTCAAGGGCGAGCATTCTTACCGGCAAATATCCCACCAACCATGGAATCACCACCTGGATTGGGGATGCCGCGGGAGAAGCCTGGGGCAAGCGGGGCCGGCATGACAGCCACTTTCCTCCCGAATACGAACGCAACCTCCGGGCCTCCGAAATCACGCTCGCGGAAGCCATGAAGGATGCGGGCTACAAAACCTTTTTCGCGGGCAAATGGCACCTCGGGTCGGAAGGTTCGTGGCCCACCGACCACGGCTTCGAGATCAACCGCGGAGGATGGGACGTAGGCAGCCCACGCGGTGGCTTTTTCTCTCCCTGGCAAAACCCCAACCTCGAATCCGGACCCGCCGGAGAATCCCTGACCCTTCGGCTCGGGCAGGAGACCGCCGACTTCATCGAAGCCCACAAGGACCGGCCCTTCCTCGCCTACCTTTCCTTTTACACGGTGCACGGACCGATTCAGACCACTCGGGCNCTCTGGAAAAAATACCGCGACAAGGCCGAGNAAGCCGGNCTGNCCGACGAACGCTTCCTCTTCGACCGCCGGCTCAACGTGCGACAGGTTCAGGACTGCCCCATCTATGCGGGCATGATCGAACTGATGGACGATGCGATCGGAACGGTACTGGCCAAACTCGACGAACATGGCCTCGACCAAAACACCATCGTTTGCTTCACCTCGGATAATGGAGGCGTCTCCTCCGGGGATGCCTACGCCACCTCCAACCTACCCCTCCGCGGAGGGAAGGGACGCCAGTGGGAAGGTGGCATTCGCGAACCCTTCTACCTCAAGGCACCCGGCATCACCAAACCCGGTTCAACCTGCGCCACACCGGTCAGCGGAATCGATTGGTACCCCACCCTGCTCGATCTCTGCGGCATCGAACCGCCCAAGGAACAGGTGGTGGACGGNGTCAGCTTGGTTCCCCTGCTGAAAAGCGGGGAAATCGAAGACCGCCCCCTCTATTGGCATTATCCCCATTACGGCAACCAGGGAGGCGAACCCAGTTCCATCATCATGGAGGGTGACTGGAAACTGATTCACTACCACGAGGACGGACGCAACGAATTGTACGATCTCTCCAGCGACCCGGGAGAACGAAACNACCTCCTTGCCNAGNAAACCAAACGGTCTCGAAGGATGGGTCGGAAGCTCGACTCCTGGCTCAAGGAAACCAAAGCCACCTTTCCCACCGAGAACCCGGACTTCGATCCTGCGAAAAGAGAGGCCCGCTGGAACGACCTTCGCACCAACCGCAAGGAACGTCTGGAGAAACAGCACGCGGANTTCGTGAGACCGGATTACCNGCCCAACCAGGATTGGTGGGGCAGTTCGNCGNCCGATTGAACTAGTCNCGGACGCTCTCCAGGTAAGTGCCCGGGCTCACCCCCGTGACCCGCTTGAACACNGTGGAGAAATACTGCCTCGAAGCGAAACCCAAACGATGGGAAATTTCCTTGATTTGGGAACCCTCCCGGTTCAAAAGGCGTTGGGCCTCGAAGACCCGCTGACGATTGAGGTAGTCCAGCGGTGAATAACCCACCTCCTTGCGGAAGCGCTTGCGAAAGGCGGTGGTCGACAGACCGGCCTGTTTCGACAGGCTGTCCACCGAGGGAGGATTCCCGAGGTTTGCCCGTATGGTTTCGATGCAAGCGAGAAGAGTGGAGGAAGTCCCCGCGCTTTGTTTTCCCTCGTCCGCATGGGCAACCTCTCTCAGGTATCCGACCAGCAACTGGTGGAGGGCGGCCCGCCCCTTCACCACCGAATGGTCCTGCCGGTCGCGGTGTTCCTCCACGAGTTGGGCGAAGCACTTGGCGATCTCATCCGAGGCGGGAAAATCCCTTCTTTCCATAGATTCGAAGGCTTGCCGCAGGATCNTCGTCTGTTGCTTGTCCAAACCGGGCAAAGCCTTGCTTCGGGGAAAGGCGATTCTCAGCCAATAGTGTTCGCAAGGTTCCAAAGCCCCGGTCTCACTGCCATGCCGTTCGCCCGGCTTGATCACCAGAGCGGTTCCGGCTCTCAAAACNTAGGAATCCTTCTTCACCCACCAGTTTACCTCTCCATTGACAATGTAGTGCAGTTCGAATTCCTTGGCGTGCTGATCCGATTCCAATGCGTGATCGAAGGCNCGGGTGAAGCGCAACCAACCCAAAATGCTCAACTCCGGAAGCAAGCGATCCTCGTCCTCAAAAGTGACGTGCTGTCTCCCGGGTTCCGGGCTAAAATCTTCCCATGCGTCAAGATGCCTGCGAACCCTAATCTTTTTGCCGTTCATGTTTTTCCTCAATCGAGTAAATCAAAAGTATGAATTTCAACGCCTTTGAATCTTAAAACCTTATTCACTTACAATCCCCTTCAAATAAGACTATATTTGAGGTTCAATCTAATTTTCAAGTCCTAACGTATGAATTTCAATTCTTTCAAAGGAAGGGTCGAAAAGCCCAGTTCGACAGCCTGCCCCGAATCATGACCGACCTCGCCCAAAGGCAACGGGGCAACCCCCTGCTGACCCCCAATCAAGTGCGGCCTTCCCGGCCCGATCTGGTGGTGGAGTGTCTGTTGAACCCGGGAGTCTTCCGTTTCGAAAACGAGATTTGGCTGCTTGTCCGGGTGGCGGAGCGTCCCGTGCAGAACACCGGTCGGATTTCCTTTCCGGTCATCCGGGACGGTGAATTGGAAATCATCTCCTTCGAGCATGACGATCCCCTGCTCAACACCGAGGATCCGAGGGAACCGCGGTACGATGGGGAAACTTACCTTTCCACACTCTCTCACCTCCGCCTCCTGCGCAGCCCCGATGGCGTCTGCTTCGAGGACGCCGACCGACCGAACCTGACCGGTTTGGGGTCCCTCGAAGATTATGGAATCGAAGATTGCCGGGTCGCGTCGATGGAGGACGGATCCTACCTGCTGACTTACACCGCAACCTCCGCCAATGGCTACGGGGTCGGTCTGCGACGGACCCGGGACTGGAAAAGCTTCGAGGAATTCGGGATGATTCTTCCCCCCGCCAACAAGGACTGCGCCATTTTCGAATCCAAGATCAACGGAGAATACCTCTGTTTTCACCGCCCCAGCGGGGTGGGCTTGGGAGGCCATTACCTGTGGCTTGCCTCCTCTCCCGATCTCGCGCACTGGGGCAAGCACCATTGCCTCGCCCGCACCCGCCCCGGCATGTGGGACTCCGGTCGCATCGGAGCGGGCGCCGCCCCCATCCGCACCGACCGGGGTTGGTTGGCCGTATACCACGGAGCCAACGAAGACAACCGGTACTGCCTCGGAGCCCTCCTGCTTGACTTGGAGGATCCGTCCAAAGTGGTGTCGCGCAGCGAAGACCCGCTCATGGAACCGCTCGAGATCTACGAGCGCAAGGGCTTCTTCGGAAACGTCGTTTTCACCAACGGCCACCTTCTCGACGGGGATCGACTGACACTCTATTACGGAGCCTCCGACTCCGTGATCTGCTCGGCGGAGCTTTCGGTTTCGGAAATCCTGCAAACCTTGTGAATTCCCAAAAGCTGGTATTCTCGGGCTTCCCCGGGCATGACGTGTACAACGTCACCGCACCCTTCGAATGGAAGGAACGAAGCGTGATCGCGGGGCGGGTGGAGAGACGGAGTGAGGAACTCTCCGAAATCGTCCTCTTTTCCGAAACCGACGGAGAGTGGAGGCCCATCGAAGGAGCCCCGACCTTTCCGGGACTGCAGGATCCCTGCGTCACCATGATGGACGGCAAGGTCGTCCTTGGCGGAGTGCGCTTCCCCGTAACCATCGGAGAAGACCGCAAGGCCTGGCAGATGGAATTTTACCGAGAGGGCTTGAACGGGGGATTTGACAAGGTCCTGACCGGGCCGCCCAAGATGAAGGATATCCGCTTTCTTCAACTTCCGGACGGACGCATTCTCGTCCTGACCCGACCTCAGGGGGAACGCGGGGGCCGCGGACGGATCGGATTCTGTTTAGTCGAATCCCTGATTCAGGCCCGTTGGGAGACCATCGAAAGCGCCCCCCTCTTCTATCACTGCCCGGAGGAACAATGGGTCGGGGCCAACGAAGCCCACCTGCTCACCAAAAACAAGATCGGGGTCCTCGGTCACCTCGCCGAATTCAGGGAGGATGGATCGAGACGTTACCGCTCGATGGTCTTTTGCATCGATCTTGAGACGGGGCAGTCGACCGAAACCGAGATCATCGCCGAACGTTCCGACTTTCCCCCAGGAGAATCCAAAAGACCCGATTTGCAGGATGTCATCTTCTCCGGCGGCCTGCTCAGGCTCGGCCACGGGCGGGCTCGCCTCTTCGCCGGACTGAGCGATGCCGAAGCGGGTTCCCTTGACTTGCCCGATCCTTTCCTCAAGTTCCTAGCCTAAGGTGCGTTTCCCTTTGGCAGTTCTCTTCCTCGCGTTCGCCTGGGCTCAGGCTCAGGAATTGCCTTCGGTCGCCCGAATGCCGGATTTCCCCAAAGCCTACCAAATGCGGGACTGGAAAACCACCGCCCGCCATTTTGATCAATTCGTCTTCGACCAGACCCGAAAGGGAGAGTTTCTCCCCCTGCTTTGGATGGACCGGGCCAAGCGGGTCAACCCCACCGACGGCTTCGCCCTCCCCACCTACGTCGGGGATTTGCGCCAAACCCACCAGACCAACCTGCACGAAGCCATCACCGGAATGGCCGCCTGTCTCGGAGCCACTCTTGTGGGCATTGACAAATCCGTCTGGGTTCCGATGCTCGCCACCCACTTTCACGAAAAGAACGGAATCGGGCTTTATCTCAACCAGGTGGGCACCCGCGGGGACAGTTTCTGGTATGACCTCCTCCCCAGCCTGCTCTTCGGTCACCTCTACGGACACTACCCCGACGCCCCGGGTTTTCGTCGACAGTTTCTCTCCACCGCCGAGACTTGGCTTCGCATCACAGACGAATTGAATGATGATTTCGATCATACCGGATACGATTTCATAGACCGCAAACCGGTCGACCGCGGATGGTCCGAGGCGGACGTCGCCGCCGGACTCGCCTGCCTGCACTACCTCGCCTGGAACCGGACTGCCGACAAGCGCTTCCTCGAGGCCGCCCAGCGGTGCCTCCGGTGGATGGACCGCCGGGTGGTCAACCCCTACTACGAAAGCCTTGCCCCCTACGGCGCCTATGCCTCCGCCCGCAGCAATGCGGAACGCGGAACCGGGCACCAAACCGCCAAGTTCGTGGAGTGGACGCTCAAGGGAGACAACCCCCGCAAATGGGGAGCCATCCTCGAGGAGTGGAACGGCACCCCCGCGCACGGCTTGATTGGCAGCGTCTACCCGGAGTACGAATACGCCTTCGCGATGAACACCTTTCAGGCCGCCGGGGTGCTTGCTCCCATCGCCCGTTACGATGACCGCCTCGCCCGCGACCTCGCCAAGTGGATTCTCAACCTCGCCGCCAACAGCCGCTTCTTTTACCCCGACGCCTGGCCCCCCAAGCAACAGTCCAGTTTCGACTGGGCCCGCCGTCACGACCCGGCCTTCTGCATCCCCTACGAAGGCATCCGCAAGCAGGGAACCACCCGCCGCTACCCCGAGGAGGATCACATGATCCGGGGCGCACTCGCGCTCGGAGGTTCCACCAACCCGGACAAGGACATGACCCTGACCGCCGATGACCGGGGAAGGGTCCGCTACGAGGGCGTGGTGGAGATTGCGGATGGGCTTTCCCATGAGCTCATCGTGGTTTTACGTCACCGCCGCCTGGAAGACGACGTCCGGGTCTACCTCAAAGACAAACCCGGCGAAGCCATTCGGTTCAAGGGAAGGAAACGGGACGACCAGCGCCTCGCGCTTTCCCGAAGTGGCCAAGTCCGTGTGGTCATCGAAGCCGATGGGCTCCAACCCGGCCGGGACCTTGCGATTCATGACCTGGTGGTGGAAACCCGCTTCCCCGACCCACCCCACGTCGGTGGGGACGCCACGGTGCACGGATGGGGACGGACCGACCTCGGGCTCTACGGCGGATCCTACGCCGGCTTTCTCGGAGCCCTGATCGAACCGACCGAAGTGGAAGGCATCCTCGCCATCGATCCCACCGCCACCGAAGTCATCCCCGCCAAGGCCCACCCCACCCGACTCTTTTTCAATCCGCATGACCAAACCCATTCCGTTCAATGGGAACTGGGGGACTCCGAAGTCCGCGTCTACGAAGCGATCGGCAACCGGGTCCTGCTCAATTCCTCCACCGGCAAACAGTCCTTCGCGATTCCTCCCAAACAGGCGTTTCTACTGGTGAAGACACCTGCCGACCAACCCCTGCTCCGCGAAAACGACCGTCTGCTTTGCCAGGGCATCGTGGTCGATTACCGCCCCTAGGAACGAAGCATGCACACCCTCGACTACGCCATCATCGCCGCCTACGTGATCTTTGCGATTGGGGTCGGCCTGTACTTCTCCCGCAAGGCCGCCAAGGATTCCGAGTCCTTCTTTTTGGGCGGACGCTCCCTCCCCTGGTGGGCCATCTGCCTCTCCATGATCGCCACCAGCTTCGCCTCCGACACCCCCATCTGGGTGACCGAGGTGACCCGCAAGGACGGGCTCGAACGGATGTGGTGGGTCATCGTATCGGTCCTCCCCCTGATCATCGGCATCTTTCTCTTTTCCCGGCTCTGGCGCCGGACCAACCTGATCACCGACGCCCAATTCTTCGAGTTCCGTTACGAGGGCAAACCCGCCGCCCTGCTCCGCGGGGTGCGAGCCTGTTACGGAGGAATTCTGCAGAACCTCCTGACCATTGGCTGGGTGACCTTCGGGATGAGCACCGTGATCGAAGTGCTCACCCCCTTCGACCAACTGCAAGCCATCCTCGTCCTGATGGCGGTGGCTCTCTTCTACGCCACCTTCTCCGGCTTTTACGGCGTGGTCACCACCGACGTGGTCCAGTTCTTCATCACCATGGGAAGCATGTTCGCCCTCGCCTGCATTGCGGTCAGCCAGGCCGGTGGGCTCGAGACCGTCCTCACCGGCATCCGGGCCAACCCCGAGTACGGGGAACGCACCCTGTCCATCTTTCCCGACTTCTCCACCTTCAACTCCGACGTCCTGAAGATGCTTGTCATCTTCGGACTGGTCTGGTGGAGCGACGCCAACGGTTACAATATGCAACGTATGGCGGCCTGTCGCAACGAACGCGACGCCATCCGGGCGACTCTCTTTTACGCCATCTTCCAATCCTGCCGGCCCTGGCTCTGGGTCGTGGTCGGCCTGGTTTCCATCGTGGTCTTCCCCACCCTCACCGAGCACAGCAAGGCCTACCCCATGGTGATCAACGAATACCTCGGCATCGGGCTCAAGGGCCTGCTCATCACCGCCTTTCTCGCCGCCTTCATGTCCACCATCGACACCCACCTCAACTGGGGAGCCTCCTTTCTGACCATCGACCTCTACAAACGCTTCTACAAAAAGGATGCCGACGAGCGCCACTACGTACGGGCCTCCAAGCTCTTCATGGTCCTGCTGATGGCCGCGGGCGCCCTGATCGCCTCCATGGTTCAGTCGGTCAGCGGAGTGATGGAATGGCTCGCCTACCTGATGATCCCGGGGGGCATCGCCTCGGTGCTGCGCTGGTTCTGGTGGCGGATCAACGCCTACACCGAACTGACCGCCCTGGCCGGCGGACTGATCGGGGGTATTCTCTTCAAGGTTCTCGATCCCAAGATGGTCATCTTCGGACAGCCCTGGGGCGACCTCGCCTGGGAATTCAAGGTCGCCCTGCTGGTGGTCATCGTCTTTCCCCTCAGCCTGGTGGTGACCTTTCTGACCCAACCCGTCTCCCAGAAAAAGCTTGAAGCCTTTTACCGCAAGGTGCGTCCCGGCGGAGTCTGGGGACCAATCCGGGAATCCGTCGGCCCGCTCTCCGGAAGCGCCCTCAACGCCTCCAGCTGGCTGGACGTCATCGGCGGAGTGCTTCTGTGCTACGGGCTCTCCCTCGCCATCGCCTACGCCATCCTGCTCAACGGCCCCGCCTGCGCCGCCTGCCTAGTCGCCTCCGCCTTCGGAGGCTTCCTGGTGTGGAAGTGGTACGGCAAGGAAACCATCCGACTCCGTGAATCCGAATAAGCTCATCCTTCGTCTGCTTGTTCCGCTCGCCGTTCTCCTGGCCTGCGGAATCCACCTTATGGGCAAGCGCCCCAACGT
>NZMM01000015.1 GCA_002694585.1 Methanobacteriota archaeon | reverse complement strand
CAAAGCGGAACCGGGACCACCGCCAACCGTGGCGAGGCGACCGCTGTGGACTTCACGGATGCGCCCTTTGCTTCCGTGTTTGGTCCTGCACCCGCAAGCTGGGCCAACGACGGAGCTCTTCGCATGCTCCTGACAAGTCCGGACAACGGGATGTGGGATCTCAACATGGGTCTGCCCATCGGTACCGAGGAGGGTGCGTATTCCCTCCACATTGAGGCCTACACCATCGGCGGTCAGCGCGAATCGTACGTGATTGGGGATGCGCTCACCGTGCTGGAGCGTGACCGTGACGGCGACGGTGTCGGTGACTCCGAGGATGCCTTCCCTGACGATGCCACCGAACAGAGCGACAGCGATGGCGATGGCGTCGGCGACGTCGCGGACGCCTTCCCTGACGACGCCACCCGTTCGGAAGTCGAGACCTCCGATGACGGAGTTGCGGCCGATCTTGGCTCGATGGACACCTTGACCATCATCGGCGCAGGCGTGGCCCTGCTGGTGTTGGTTCTCGTGCTCGGTATCGTGCTCGGTCGTCGCGGTGGTGGCGGCGAACCGAGCCCTCCAAAACCGAAGAAGTACGCCAAGGCAGAGCGCAAGTACTGAAGCTCACCAGCGGACGACGAGGTGTCCGTCTACGAAGTGGTGCGTGACGTCCTTGGCGTCCGCGGCAAGCGGGAGTTCACGCTCCAGCGTGGGTGCGCCGTCTTGCTCGATCTTGAGCCGAAGCATGCTGCCTTGTTCGGCCTCCACGACCTCAGCGGTCAATTCGTGGTCGTGCACCCCGGCCATGGGCAAGGTGAGGCCGTCAGGGTCCGAGCGACCGTGGAGTTCCTCGACCATCCAGGCCAAGCGTCGCTCCGGCTCGATGTTGGCCAGGTGCGTCTCGGGGAGCATGCCCGCTGTGACGAGGTGGAAGGTGTGACGCTGGCGCACTTCCTCGAGGTGGCTGGCCTCGGCCGCCACCTCGGCATGGAGGTCCTCGGGGCGAGCCGCGAGGGGCGTGGTCGTCTCCTCCTCCATGGCGGTTGGTCCGCCTGACCCTTCATCAAGGTGTGGGGGAGCGATGCACGCGGCGGTAGAAGCGTTCAGCCAGCCGTTTGAGGCCGTTGGGGTCGCTCATCGGCACCATCTGCAGGTCGCCCGGGAAGCATTTCAGGTACATCGGCTGCTCACAGCGTTGCTCCAAGAGCAAGACCACCGCCCGGTCGCCAATGCCACGGATGGGCCGGCCCATGGCCTGCAAGACCCGGTTGACGGCCGGTTGAGTGCTCGTGTATCGCCAAGACTTGTCCTTGCCAAAGCGTTCCGCGACGAAGGCCTTGAGCCCATCTTGAACCACGCCTGGAGGGGCGATGGGCAAGCCGATGCAGGCCACAGCGTCCAAGAGACCTCCACGGTAATCCACACCTTCAGACAGACGTGCGCCGAAGGTGCCTGCCAGCAGCACTTTGCGACCAGCGTCCCGTTCGCGCTCAAGGATGTCGAGGACCTCGTCGGCCTTCGATTTGTCCCAATCCGACGATTCCACGATGGTGCGGTGCACCGGCCAGTGGGCGTCGGTGACGATCTCCTCGAGGAGGGCGTAGGACGGGGCAAAGACGGCCACGTGGCCTGGAGCGGCCTGAATCAGCGCGCGCAGATGCTCCTGCATGCGTGCGGTGTTGGACGGTGAGCGTTGCCGGTAGGTGGACGTCACATCGGTGGCGACGACCACCGGCCTGCGCTGAGCAGCGAACGGCGAGGGATAACTCCGGATCGTGGTGCGCTTGACGGGCAGGCTCAGCAGGTCCGCGTACATCGAGGGCGGATAGAGGGTGCCCGACATCAGCACGGCTCCGGCCGAAGCGTTCAGCACCGGGCCGCTCACAAGGCCTGGGTCGAGCAGGTGCGAGGTGATGCGGCCCGCACGTCCCTCGGGCGAGAAGCAGAACAGGTGCCCCGTGGTGTCTCCGAACCGGACCACGTCGTCCAAGACCGCGCCCAAGCGTTGGGCGTCGGACTCCGCATCCTGCGTGGCTTCGGGGTCGACCTCGACCTCCGCGTCACGCAACACTTCGCGCAGGACGTTGAGCCGGTCGAGGCGCTCCACGGCGGCGGCGGGCGTTGGTGTGGTCAAGGTGGTCTGACCAGAAACGCCGTCCACCGTGTCGCAGGCCTCGTGGATGAGGGCCAACAGGTCCTCGGCTTGGACTTCGAGTTCCTTCGGTTCGTAGGCGCCGCGTTCGCCGTTTCGCCTGCGGCGCGAGGCGTCGTCGGCCGCCGCCGCAAGGTCGGTGTGCAGGCGGGTGAACAGGCCCTGCACGAGCGGACCCATGGCGTCGATGACCTGCGTGGTCCACTCGATCATGTCCGTGTGCGGTCCGCGTCCGAGGCGTTCGCTCACGGTGCCGAGGTACTCCTCGAGGTCGGGCTTGGCGTTGCGGACCAGCAGCGGCGTCAACCGTCGCTCAAGTCCGCTGCGGATGCGCTCGGGAAGGTTGTGAGCCTCGTCCACGACGATGATGAGCTGCTCCAAGGTGAGGCCAAGCGCGGCCAAGGTGCTGTCGCGCACGCCCTCGTTGAACAGGTGGTTGTAGTCGCCGACCACGACGTCCGCACGGGCGGCGGCTTCGCGGGCCACGCGCCACGGACAGGCCAAGGTCGGCTCGCCATGCTCGCGGTGGTGGCGCGTGAGTTCCACGAGTTCCTCCACGTGCAGGGGGCTGGCGAGGATGCGGTTGGGCAGGCTCGGCGCGGGCGTGATGTAGGGCCGGCAGGAGCGGGTTTTCCGCGCGTTCGCGCACAACAGGCTGAACACGGCAGGGCGCTCTTCGGCGAAGGGCTGGACGCACATGCCGGCTTGACCGATCATGTCCACGAGGCTGACGCGGTCCTCGGGCGGACGTCGGTCGTTCATCGAGCGCACCGTTTCGACCACAATGCGGTGCTGGCTTTGCCGCGAGGTGAGGAACATCACCGTGCAACGCCCCTCGCGTTCTCGGGCGACCGCCAGGGCGGCCGCCAGCGAAGCGGCCGTCTTCCCGATGCCGGTTGGGGCCGCAGCCACGAGGTGACCGCGTTCCCAGAGCGCTTCGATGCCGTCGTGGATCATCTCACGCTGGCCGGGACGGGCCTCTTCGTGGGCCAACCAGCGTCGGCCAAGTTCCTCGACGTTGACCGACACAAGCGCCCACCGAGGTCGAGCCTCCAAAAGGATTGGCGAACGCATTCGCCGCGCAGGGACTCAAGGGTGCCGCGGCGTGGGGTCCGCGGCACTGGGTTCCACCCGCCTCAGGAGGCAGGGTGGGGCCCCCCGCCGCCGTCGCCGGGGGGGGTTGTTGGGGGTTGTGGGGGTTGACCCGAATGCGCGCGACGGGCGCGTTCCCGCAAGGCAGCGAAGCCGAAGGCGGCGGGTCGTCCGCCTCCGACGAAGGGTCGGTTCCGATGGTTGTTGGGGGTACCGTCGGTTCCGATCATTTCCCATCCCCTCTGTCTGCTCTCACCCTGTGTGTTCACTGGTGGTCCTCGCTGGAAAATTGCTGGCGGGCTCGTGCCGTGTCGGCCCGCTCTTCGATGAGCGCGTCGATGTCCGAGCGCGCTTGGAGTTGGTGGCGGAGGGCCAAGTCCAGGCCTTGGCGCGTGAGCATCCGTGCGTCCATGCCGGTCAGGGCGTGCACGGCCTCGATCTGAGGCATGACGTCTTGGCCGAGGTCGATGGTGACGCGGCCCATGCCGGCCTTGAGCGGCTCGTCATCGAGCAGGCTCTTGATGGCCAGTCGAATGACGTCCGAGCGGCTTCGCGTGCCGTCCAAACCGACGCGCCGCTCGAGGCGCGCGATGTCGTCCTCCGAGAGGCGGAGGGACACGAGTTGGGTGGGCGCGGTCATGGGGCTCAAGTTCAGAGAAAAGCATACGGTATATGAATGTATCACAAATGACATCAGACTGTATTACACCAAAATTCGGCGTAAGGAACATACTTCGAGCGGTCTGTTGGCAGCCATGGAACGGCTCTTTCTTCGGCAACCGATGCTGTTTATTTCCGCCATGATGTTCCTCTCAGGGCCCACGTTCCTCGTTGTGCTGATCATGTTCGGGCCGTTTATGCTCCTACCCGATGACGTCGTCCTGGGCATCCCAGCCGCGGTGTTCGAAGGCCTCGTGCTCCTGGTTATCGAGATCCTCAGCGCCATCGGGTGGCTGGCCTTCACCAAGCCGTTGGTGTTCATCGAGGTGGACAGGGAAGAGGTTCGGCTGGTGCCCGCCCTCGGCGTGGTCATGCCCTCCCTTGTCGAGCACATTCCCCGAGGGCAGATTTCCAGGGTCGAAGGTAAGGTTGAGCAGCGGTACACCGAGCGAGGAGGCAACGGTTCGACGATTCACCGGTTGGTGCTCCATCGCACAGGCGTTGGCACCACGACCTACGATGCGCCGAGCGCGAGCTCGCTCGAGCAGGCAGTGACCCTGCTCCAGAGCGTCATTACCGCAGATGAATCCTCGGCTGCTGAGCAGCCGTTCGCTGGGGGCGCCTCGCCTCCATCTGAGAAAACCATCGCACCTTGGGACCAGGTCTGAGCATCAGAAGGGCTATGCCCGTCCGGCGCGGGGCAGGGGCATGGACGACGAGCGCCGGGCCCAATGGCTGTACTACCGCATCGCCGAGGCCGCCTATGCCGACGACATCGTCACGGGCGACGAAGCCCAGATCTTGAGCATCATCGCACGCTCCCTTGGCTTGGGCCCGATGGACGCCATGGAGATGCTGACCGCGGCCCGCGCTGGAGACGACCCTTTCACCGACGAAGAGGCGCCTGAGACCAAGATGGAGATGGGCGATGCGACCACCTACCAAGGAGCGCTCATCGCTGCGCTGGACGACGAGGTCATCACCGAGGATGAGTGGGCCATGCTGGACCTCTTCCGTTCCCTGCTTGGCCTGCAGCAAGAAGATCACGCCACCATCGAGGAGGCCATCCGCAGCATGGCCGAGGTGGACGAAGACGGCGAGCGTCGCCTGGAGCGCCTGCAGCAGTACCTCGTGGCCCACCCGCTCGAGTGAGCAACGGCGCCATCCTCAAGCATCAGGGCGTTGAGCCGCCCGCATGGCCGCTGACGTGCTCGGGGCACCGGTCGATGGGGCCATCTCCATCGACGATCATCGGGCCCTCCTCGCGATCACCATCGGTCCTCAACAGGCGGACCTTTCTTTCGAGCAGCGCTTGGCCCATGAGCAAGGATGGGAACTTGGCTTCGCGAAGCGGGCCGTTCAGGAATACCTCCGCTTTGCGTACCTGTGCGTGCACGCCGGCCCGTGCACACCCTCGGTTGAGGTCGATCAGGTCTGGCATCTGCACCTGACCTACAGCCGCGATTACTGGGGCCCGTTTACACAGATGCTTGGGCAGACGTTGCATCATGGCCCAACCCAAGGCGGTGAAGCCGAAGACACGCGGTATGAGGCGCAATACGCCCAGACGCTGGCCGCGTACACCTCGGTCTTCGGTCGCGCACCACCGGCGGACCTGTGGCCGCCGGCCAAGGAGCGCTTTGCGTCCTTTCCCCACCAGCGCTGGGTTGACCTGCGCAAGCACACGCTGACCTCGCGCAGAACGCTGGCGCTGATCGGGGCAGGGCTGTTCTTCGGAGGGCTGGCTTTGGGCTGGTCGTTTGGCACGTTTTGACCTAGAACGGAGGAAGCCTCATGTCGTGGCGGCCGCTTCGATGACCGTGTTCAGCCGTCGCTCAACCCTTGCGCTGCTCGTGGTGGTGCTCCTCATCCCGATTTCATACGGTACAGCCGCTGCCGAGGGAATGGATGACCTGTCGCATTTCCCTCCTGAGCCTGAGGGTGAGTGGTATATCCTCGATGCGGCGGACGTGATTTCCAACGAAACGGAAGCCGAATGGGACGCCGATCTACGGGCTGCCCACGAGGAAAGTGGGCGCTTGGTTCGTCTGGTCACCATTCCCAGCATGTGCGACTTCGACCAGCGCGTTGACCCACCCGAAGAGGAGGAATGGGAAGGCGAACGTTGGAGGATATGTGAAGAGCCCTACACCTTCGATGAGTGTTTCTTTTGCTTGAGTACTTACGAAGGATCTCTCATCGACGATTCATACGCAGGCCGGATGTTCAGGGCCTACGGGATGGACAACACGGCAGAACCGAGCATGCTCATTGGGGTCTCCGTCGAAGACCGTCGCTTCCGCTACGTGATGCCGGACCACACCACGGCAGAACAGCGCTTCTCTGGCACCCAATTCCAGAAGCACAGTTGGCGCTTGAGCGACGCGGCAGACGGCCACAGTTCTTGGGAGGACGGTCTGGAGCCCCACGTCGAATTTGGCCTGCTCGTTTCGGAAGGCAAAACCGTGCCGTACCCCATGGTGGTGCAGATTCTTTTGATCGCTGGCGTGCTGACCGGCGTGGTGAGCATCTTGGTGGGTATTGGTCGCACGGCGCGGTTTAATAGAGCCACGAGGCCGGCAGTGAAGCGCCTTTCGCTGGGCGGTTACAGGGAAATGGCCGTGCTGATTCACGCTCGCTTGACCCTCGACGGGAACTTTGGGGCAATGGAGCGTTACCGCGTTCACATCGAGGCGATTGAGAAGCAGATGGCGATGTTCGATGACAGGGCCGCCTGGGAACTTCGGAAGGACCTCGCTGAGATCGAAGCCTGCTTCGAAGAGATGGGGCTCCACCAATCAGCAGAGCGCCAACGGGTCGAATCAGCGGTCGCCTTTGAGCCCCTGGACTATGGGCAGGACATCGAACGGGTTCACACGCAGCTCGATGGCCTGTCGACGACCTGGAAGCGGATCCGCCTTCCTGCGTGGGCGGGTTTTGCTGCCGCAGGCGTCTTTGTCGCTGCGTGTTTTGTGGAGCAAAATGTGGCGCTTCTCTCGGTGTCACCGTACCACTTTGCGCTTCAACCAGGGAACATTTGGCCATTGTTTGGAGGCCTCCTTCCCCTGTTCTTCGGCTTGCAAGCGAGCGGCATCGTCACAGGTGCCAGATCGATCGAGGGCCTCCCCTCGCGCGGCGTGACCACGGTCGATTTTGCTGCGCTGGACTGGCCGGACTTCGGCACTTCGTTGGCGGGCGGATACCGCGCCACGCTGGTTGGGCATGATGAGCACGGTTCGCCGATTTTCGAAATGCACCGTTCGTCCTCAGATTCCGGCGACAGCGGTGGTGGCGGCGGCGGCTGCGGCGGCGGCGGCTGTGGCGGTGGTGGCTGCGGCGGTGGCGGCGGTTTCTGAGGCCCATTCGCACCACGCAGTGGCCGTGTTGTTTGTGCAGGCCGGGGCAACGGTTAGAAACGGTCTGAGGGTCGCTTGACGCAACCTGAAGGTGACCCCATGAGCATCGTCCACGACGTCTTTGAATCCGTCAAGCAACGCGACCCCGACCAGCCTGAATTCCATCAAGCGGTCTGGGAAGTTCTGGAAAGCCTCGAGCCGGTGCTCGAGAAGCACCCTCACTACGCCGATGTCGTCAAGCGCATTGCCGAGCCGGAGCGCATGATCCAGTTCCGCGTGTCCTGGGTGGACGACGACGGCACCCTGCAGGTCAACCGTGGCTTCCGCATCCAGTTCAACGGCGCCATTGGACCCTACAAGGGCGGTCTGCGCTTCCACCCCTCGGTGAACGCGTCCATCCTCAAGTTCCTCGCCTTTGAGCAGATTTTCAAGAACAGCCTGACCGGCCTTGCGATGGGCGGCGGCAAGGGCGGTTCGGACTTCGACCCCAAGGGCAAGTCCGACGCCGAGGTCATGCGCTTCTGCCAGGCCTTCATGATGGAACTCTGGCGCCACATCGGCCACAACCTGGACGTGCCTGCGGGCGACATCGGCGTTGGCGGTCGTGAAATCGGCTACATGTTCGGCATGTACCGCAAGCTCCGCAACGACTTCGAGGCCGGCGTCCTCACCGGCAAGGGCCTCGACTACGGTGGCTCGCTTATCCGACCCGAAGCCACCGGCTACGGCTGCGTGTACTTCGCGCGCGAGATGCTCGCCACCAAGGGGAAGTCCTTCGAAGGCGCCACCGTGGCCATCTCTGGCTCCGGGAACGTCGCACAGTTCGCCGCAGAGAAGGTCCTCGACCTCGGCGGCAAGCCCGTGACCATGTCCGACTCCAGCGGCTGGATTCACGTGCCCGGAGGCATCGACCGCGCCATGCTCGCCGAGATCATGGACCTGAAGAACAACCGCCGCGGGCGCATCTCCGAGATGGCCAGCCACGATGGCGTGACCTACACGCCCTCACAGCCCGAGCCCTCGCTCAACGGCCTGTGGGGCGTCAACGTGGACGTCGCGCTGCCCTGCGCCACGCAGAACGAGCTCAACGGTGAGGAAGCCGCGATGCTGGTTGCGAACAGCGTCATCGCCGTGGCCGAGGGCGCCAACATGCCCTGCACTCCCGAAGCCGTGACCGCCTTCCAGAACGCTGGCGTGCTCTTCGCGCCCGGCAAGGCCAGCAACGCCGGTGGCGTTGCGACCTCTGGCCTCGAGATGTCCCAGAACTCGCTCCGCTTGTCGTGGACACGTGAGGAAGTCGACGAGCGCCTCGAGAAGATCATGATTGGCATCCATGAGAACGCCGCGGCCGCCGCCAAGGAATACGGACGCGAAGGCGACTACGTGTTCGGTGCGAACGTGGCCGGATTCCGCAAGGTCGCCGACGCGATGATCGCGCAGGGCATCGTTTGACCCCGCTGAGGTTCCGTTTCACGCCCTTCTCTCCGGGTACCAGTCGGTCTTGGATTGACCGAAGGTCGGAGGAAGCATCAGAAGGAAGGATGGCGTGGTTTGTCCATGGTCGAGACGGAGGCGC
Organism: Methanobacteriota archaeon; assembly: GCA_002694585.1. Classification (GTDB taxonomy): domain Archaea; phylum Thermoplasmatota; class Poseidoniia; order Poseidoniales; family Poseidoniaceae; genus MGIIa-L3. The sequence goes on along the minus strand of NZMM01000015.1, from coordinate 11,643 downwards.
TGTTCACCGTCCTGACCGTCCTCGCCATCGGCTTGGTCACGCCGGGTCCGAACAACGTAACGTGCGTGGTGCACGCCGGCGTGCACGGGGCCCGTGCCAACGTCGTGCTGATCGCCGGCATNTTNGTCGGATTCCTGANCGTTCACCTCGTGAGCGGACTGCTCGTNGANCAGGTGAACGAAGGCAGCCTGCTGTGGGTGGCCCTGCACTGGTTTGGCTTGCTCTTCCTCGCGCTCATCGCCCTTCGCTTGCTGACGCTGAAGCCCGCGTCAATTCGCCAAGCGATGGACGACGACGGCTTCGAATCCCTGATTCGTCTGCAGGACGGCACGGTTCCACGCTTGGGTTTCCGCACCGGCGTGATGATGCAATTCGTCAACGGCAAGGAGTGGGCGCTGGTCATCACCATCATGCGACAAGCGCTCGACGGTTTCGGCGGCGGCCTGACCGGGATGCTGCTCATCGCGTCCCTGACGTGCACCGGTGGCGTGGCCGCCATGAGCCTGTGGAGCGTCGGTGGCGGGCGGCTGACGGGCGTCCTTCGCGACGACGTGCGCGGCCGTCGCGTGCTGGTCGGGCTCGGCGTGCTCGTGCTTCTCCTGCTGGCTGCGCTTGCGCTGCGCGGGCCATGATCAGGCCTGGTTTTGCTCAATCCAGAAGGCCACGAGGTCGTGCTCGGCGCGCTGCAGATGTTCGGCCACCGTGGCTTGTCGGATCTGCAACTTCTCCGCCAATTCCCGCTGTGAGCACCGCCGTGGGGTGTCGTAGTAGCCCATCTTCTGTGCGGTTTCGAGGACCTCTTGCCGGCGTGGNGAAAGGCTCGGTCCAATGCGNGCCGCACCGGGTAGCGATTGTGAGATGCGGAGCCTGAGGTTGCCCGGGACAAGCGAATCCATTTCCCTGCGATAGTTGCGGACACCTTCTACCGTGCCGGAAATCGTGATGCGGAGTCCTGCTTTGTGGTTCAGCCAAGTCGGTCGCGAGAGCCAACACCCCTCGGTCGTGGTGAAGAGCGCCATGATGGGGCCTGTGGTGTGGATGGTCGCCACCANGTGTCGTCCGTTTCGGGCGTGGACGTCGTGGACGACGATCGAACTCTCAGGCGGGATGTCGTCCACGTCCATGCCTTCGAGGAAGGCGATGTCCACGACGAGGTCCATCCCGTCGCCATGGGTGCCCATGCTGGCCAGCACCTCAATGTGCTCGACGGTGCCCATCAGGGCGCCACCGGGCAGCCCCGCGCCCTGTTTTGCGTCGATGTCGACGGTCACGTGGCGGAGGGGAACGTTCGTCATTGGCTCACNTCCCTATCATGATAGGGTCAAACCCTCTTGGTCTTCAACGTTCCTTCTTGTGTTATGTCCAGCGCAGCCTCTCCNTTCACGACCCGTCGAGCCATGTTGCTCGTCGTGTTGATGGTCCTCATGGGTCAAGCCGGTTACTTCCAATCTGGGTACTGGATGAACGGTGAAGATTCGACGCCCGTCGAGCCTCTCGCGACGACCACGGAGGGCCCAATGGCCACGTTTTCGACGGATGTGTTCCCGAGCCTTGATGCGGACATTCGTGCCGGCGATCTCAGCGACTGGACCTTCTGGGAGGATGAAAACGGCTTCGAGGGCTTCGGCCCATGGGACACGGGCGTGAAATACAACCAGAATGGACACTGGTACAACAGCCAGCACATGCTGAGCACTTTTGATGTGGACACAGCNGGCAGCCTCACGTTCACAAACCGTTTGGGCGCAGGTCTGGGGGACTTCGCGACGTCGACGGCCAACCTCAGCCTTGACCTCCCGTTTGCCGCTCAGCTCACCTTCGGATACGTGACGCAGAATCAAAACTGGAACGCGTCCGAACTTCACGTTGACGTGCTTCAGTCCGGTTCGGTGGTGACCTCNNCGAGCATNGACCACAGCGGTGTGTANTACANCAACTCCCGGGAGGGAACATTCGACCTTCTCGTGCCTGCGGGNGTGAGCACGGTGTCCCTNAGCCTGGACGTGAGCAGAACATCAGGGCAGACCTATGCAGGCGGCTTTTGGCTGCTGCACGAGTTCGNGGTCACGGCTCCCAATGCCTCCACCGTCATGTCGCTTGGCAGCGANCACGCGTGCGTNCTNGCNTCGGACGGCGACGCCAANTGCTGGGGCGCCAACAACGTNGGGCAACTCGGCCAAGGNCACATCGAAAACATGGGCGATGAGGTCGCAGAGATGGGCCAAGACTTGCCCTACGTCCTGTTCCCAGAGAACACCTCCGCCTACGCCGTCTCAGCGGGTGGCGAGCACACCTGTTACCTGGTGACCACNNCCACCACCGAAGGCATGCCGCTGTGTTTGGGCCGCGTGAACCTGCTGGGGTACGGCTGGAGCGACGACGGGGCCATCGGTGACGGCTACCAAGAAGACGCGTCTCAGATGCCGGATTGGCCCTTGCCAACCGGCCGTCATGTGGACCAGATCGAGGCCGGTTGGAACCACACCTGTGCNCTNTTTGACGANGGCAGCATGGGCTGCTGGGGCGACAACACCCACGGTCAACTCGGGACGGGCAACACCTCCTTCCTCGGTGATGCCGCGGACGAAGTCGGCGACGGCCTTGCGNTGGTNGACCTGCCCGCGGACACCACCGTGACNTCGATGGCGCTGGGCTGGGACCACACCTGCGTCTTGTACAGCACCGGCGACGTCGNNTGNTGGGGCAACAACGCCNACGGNCANTTGGGCCTCGGGTCCACCACGACCGTCGGCGACGGCGCCGGTGAGATGGCAAGCAACCTGGTCAACATCAGCCTCCCCTCTGGGGTGAACGCCACCTCCATCACCGCGGGCGACGGCTTCACCTGCGCGGTGTTCAGCGACGAATCCATCCGCTGCTGGGGCCGCAACGACGTCGGGCAACTGGGCCAAGGCAACACGGCCACCTACGGNGACAACGGCGGCGAGACCGTCGGTGGACTCTCCGCGATCGACTTGGGAAGCACCTACGCTTCGGGNACGAAAATCCTCGACGCGGGGCGCGACCACGTGTGCTCGGTCATCGAGACCAGCAGCACGGCGGGCGTCATCAAGTGCTGGGGCGGCAACGCCGACGGCCAACTNGGTGTGGGCGACGCGGGCAGCGACAAGCACCGCGGCGACCAATCNGGCGAGATGGGNTCCAACCTCGAAACCTTGGGCACGACCCCTGCCGTGACGGGTCTGGACGTCGGCGGCCTCATGCGCTTCGAGGTGGGCGACCGCTTCGCGTGCCTGATGCGCTTGAGCGACGGCACCGACACCGACCCGCAGGTCCAGTGTTGGGGCGCTTCCTCTCAAGGCCGCCTTGGTTACGGCAACACGGAAACCTTGGGCGACTCGTCCACCGATTCCATCCCGAACGATGACGTGCAGTTGAAGCTCAACGAAGCCTACGCGCACGCCAGTTGCTTGGGCACGAACCTGCCCAATCAGGTTGAGGTGGACACCGCGGACGCTGCACGTCGCGTGAAGGTCCTCGCCGACGACGACGCGTGNCCGGTCATCGTCTACACCGATGACGATGCCTCTTCTGTGCTCATGGCCGTGTACCACAACAACCGTTGGGTCGAAGAGACCGTGCTCGAAACGACGGAGGAAGTCCTTGACCTCGATGCAGGCATCGCCNCCGACGGGCGCGTTCACGTCGCATGGGTCGAAACCTCCAGCACCTCGACGAACTACGTGTACCATGCCAGCAAGAGCATGGGGCAATGGTCGAGCAGCTCGGTGTTCTTCGGCTTGGACGAAGTGGGCATGTTGCTCTATCCAGACGGAGGGATTGAAGTCGTGATGATTGCAGCCACAAGCAATTACATTCATTCGCGCATTTCGACCGACGGCGGCGAAACCTGGGGCCTTCACATCAGCCGGAACTACGGCAGCACCGCGACGTGGAGCGACCTCAACGTGGCCCTNGACGACGAAGGCGTGGCCTACGCGTCTTACAACGTGGACGGAACGCTACGCGTCATCAGCCGGCCTGCGGGTGGCGATGGCGTTGGCCCGGACGATTGGACGGCCCACGTGGACGTGCGAAGCGACCTCTCCGACGACGGCGACGTGGAACGTCAGAGCCTCGTCAGCAGCGTCGGCTCGCTCGGTGGCATGCTTTCCGTCTCCTTGACGAACGCCACGGCGTTGGCGTACAGCAACAACAAGATGGCCACCGGCAACAGTCAGTCGTGTGGTATCCTTGCCAACGGTTCCCTGATGTGTTGGGGCTACGATGGTTNTGGAGCGCTGGGGNACGGCGGGGGCAACNCGAACCGCCACACTCCAACTTGGGTGNACCTCGGGACCGGACTGACCACCGATTCTGTGACNTTCGGCAACCACTACGGTTGTGCTGTCCTTAGTGACNNTTCGCTCAAGTGTTGGGGCAAAAACACTTGGGGACAAGTGGGTGATGGAACCGTTGCGGACAAGAGTTCTCCCGTGTCGATCGGCCTTGGAACAGGCCGGACAGCCGAGGCCGTCGCCGTGCACAACGCGCACACGTGCGCACTTCTTGACGACGGTTCCGTGAAGTGCTGGGGCGATGACACGTACGGAGAACTCGGCAATGGCGCAGGAGTGACCGACAGCACCTCTCCACCGTCAACGACCGTTGATCTCGGCGCAGGTCGAACGGCGGTGGCCCTCGATGTCGGGTCGGACCATACCTGTGCCGTTCTCGACAACGGTTCGCTCANGTGTTGGGGTCGCGACCACACCGGACAGTTGGGCAATGGAGCAGCCATCACAGCAAACCAACACGATCCCAGCTTTGTTGACCTTGGTACGGATCGAACCGCGATCGCCGTTGCAACGGGCAATGCCCACACCTGCGCCATCCTTGACGACGGGTCCCTGAAGTGCTGGGGTGACGACCAGTACGGGCAACTTGGTAACGGAGCAATCACCGGCAACCAACCCTCACCTGTCTTGGTCGATCTTGGCACGGATCGCACCGCCGTGGCGGTCGCCACAGGCAATCGAAACACGTGCGCCATCCTCGACGACGGTTCCGTGAAGTGCTGGGGCGAAGATAGCCAAGGCCAACTGGGCAACGGAGCAATCACCGGCAATCAACCCTCGCCGGTTTCTGTTGACCTTGGTACGGGTCGGACCGCGGTCGCCATCGACGTCTTCGGTTACCACACGTGCGCCATCCTTGACGATGCGTCCATGAAGTGTTGGGGGTCTGATGGGGCTTGGCAGTTGGGCAATGGGGCAGGAGTCACCCATCAAGACAGCCCTGGTCTCGTCACAGGAAGCCACACGTGGGACGTGACCACAACGGCCAGCAGTGCCTCGGCCGATACGGCCGGCGACGCCACCGTCAGCGCCTGCCTCGACGGGTGGTCCTCGTGCACCACGGCCTCGGACTGGACGNTGGACGCCAGCCTGTCTGGCATCAACTCGAGAACGATGGCCATGGCCGTGGACCTCGACCAGAACCACTACCTCGCCTACAATTCGAGCAACGGCCTCATGCTGACNGGCGTCGGTGCCGCCGGCACGGTGCCGCCGACGACCACCTTGTGGCCGCACGGCGTTGAGGAAGTCGACTTGCATTGGTCGTCTCCCGGCGTCCTGCACGCNGCGGTNCGCAACGCCAGCGACGGCCACCTCTGGCTGGTCCGCGCCGACGGTTTCGGCGGCGTTGGGATGAACGTGGACCTCGACGGNGACGGCTGGCTCGGCATCGACGAGCAAGCCTGCGGCACGGATGCGCATGACGCGTCGTCCACGCCNTCNGACGCGGACGGTGACGGCTTGTGNGACGANGTCGATCAGGTGGACGACGAGGTTCATCCACGTGGCTCGCGTGCCATCGCCCTNGGCGACGCNTTCGGCTGCGCCATCACCGGCAACATGCACACCGTCTCATCGTCCATCGTTCACGACCCTGCCGTGGTGTGNTGGGGCAAGAACGACGAGAAGCAAGGCGGTAACACCACCACCACAGGTGCGAACTTTGTTCGTCAGGACGAGGCTTGGCCTGTGGATNTGCCCCTCGGCACCGTCGTGGTGGACCTCGANGCCGGTGAGCGCCACGCGTGCACCGTCACGACCGAAGGTGAGGTGTTCTGTTGGGGCGCCAACGACCACGGCCAACTCGGNCGTGACACCGGCCACGCCAGCGCCTTNGCCGGNCTGGTGGACCTGCCNGANGGCGTNCGNGCCCTNGGCGTCGCGACCGGGGCCAACCACACCTGCATCCACGACCAACGCGGCGACGTATGGTGCTGGGGCTCCAACCTCAAGGGCCAACTTGGCTCGCACGTCTTCGCAAACCCGGACGGTGTGGTCTTGCTCGATCATCAGCGGTACCCGTGGCTGATCACGTCGTGGAACCAACAAGGCTCAAACCAATTCATCAACTTCGTCGANGGCCAATCCGTCGTTCAGTTGTCTCGCTTCGGTTGCTGCAATCACGCGAACACCCAGCTCCAGCACCTGGAGTTGAGCGTGCCCATGGACGCGACGCTGGTGCTGAACCTCAGTGCGGAGGACGTCGATTTCGGACTCGATTTCTACGTCGATGACGTGTGGTTCATGGGCTCCAACGGTGCGGACCTCCATAGCACGTGGTACAACGCTTCTGTCCCGCTCAGCGCAGGCGAACACACGCTGGAGGTCAAGCTCACGTACCGCGTGGGCTGGAACTACAATTGGGACGACTTCCTGAATCTGAATGCAGCCTTGCACGGCATTGACATCGTCGAGGGCGGCGATCCGTACTCTGGACTCAACCTTGTGAACACCTTGTCCAACAGCACCGAGCCGGTCATGCTGATGGCTCGGGACCATTCGATTTCTGGGCTCGATGCCGGTCAATACGAAACCTGTGCCACGGACGCCAACGGCAACACGACCTGTTGGACCGGCGGCGCCATGTCAACGTCAAACGGCGCCTCCTCTCCGGAGTGGCAGAGCGCCATCGCCAACGCCAGCACGGCCAGCGGCTGCGGCTTCACCTACTCCGGCGTCTCGGTAGATCCGCTGGACACCACTTTTGTGTACCCAAGTGGAGTTGCGGTCGGCACCTCGGATGCAGGCATGACGGTGACCAACCACACCTCGCTGCCCATCGATTGTTCAGGGCTCCGTGTGGGGACGGTGACGACCGTCGGCTCGACGACCCACAAGGATTGGGAGGACATGCACGTGGTGCCGGTTGAACCTGGGCGGACGTACCTCATCGAGGTGTTCACCGANGACCTCGTGGGCTGGAACATGCCAAGCTGGGGGCAGAATGGGCGGACAAACCTTCGTGCCTTTGCGCCGACCTCGGAGCTCACCCAGAACTCGGTTTGGGGGCAATCGCTCAGCCAGGACAACACTGAGACCAATCGGTTGACCTACACGACGGCATGGAATCAAACCATCATGATCGTCGGCGTCGAGTCCTATGCCAGCCTTGGGGGCACTGGGGGCACCTACCAGAACGCCGTATTGGAGTACAACCTCCGTGTTGCGGAAGTCGGAAGTCCGCATCCGGACGCTTCCTTGGCTTACCTGATCGACTCGCCGTTGGTGAAGAGGAACGCTGAGACCAATTACAATTCCGTGGCACTGGTTGGCACCCCTGACGTGGGGTCCGATGGANTGGTGGGTCAAACCTGTGCCGTTCCGCTGGACGGCGTAGGCTTGGTCTGCGAAAACAACTACGTGACCGACCCGAATTTTAGCATCAATTTGCAGTACGAAGACGATGCCAACCGCACCACCTCCTTCTCCATGGGCCAAACCACCGCCTGTGCCGTTCTGAACGGCAGCCTCTCCTGCTGGGGCAACGAAACGGTCGGCGGTTTGGGCGACGGCGGCAACGCCGTCTCGACCACGGCCACNCCGGTGAGCGTCAGCCTGCCCACCGGTTGGGTGGCGGTCGAGGTCGAGGTCAGCGATTTCGACGAGCGGGCGTGCGCCTTGTTGCGCAACGCCAGCAACGACAAGCGGGTGTACTGCTGGGGTCCAGACGCCGAGGGTTCGCTCGGCAACGGCGGTGGAGTGACCTCCACGCCAACCACCGCTCCGGCCACGCCCGTCCATCTGCTGAGCGACGTGCTTGACGTCCACACGGATTCGTTTGAACTGGACCGGCAGCCATGGGACATTGCACAACTCGTCGCGGCGTCGAGAATCAACTACCAAGCATCTCCTTGCGTCCGCTCCTACGAAGGCCTCGTGAAGTGTTGGAACACCNATCATGCNTTCCTNGANTGGGGTGAAACGCTGGATTCCGTGAANGANATGGGCGANAANTTGCCCTTCGTCGATCTCGGGACCGAGGTGTACGCCACGGATTTGACTCAGTTCTTCTNCACCGAANCAAAGACCTGTGCCTTGCTGGAGAACGGAACCGTCACCTGTTGGGGCTATACCTCCGGTTCCGGTGTGGATTCCAGCGTGCCGGGGTACGGTACCGGACGGGTGAGTGCAGACGGCGATGCACGTCGCGTGGTCGGGACAGGGACCTCCAGCGGTGTGTTGACCGATGCGGTTGACATTGCGCGAAACTGCGCCTTGTTGTCCAACGGCACCGTACGATGCTGGANCGCGAGCAACANCCGCGCCCATTGGGAGGCCGACCTTGGTGGCGTTCCCATCGTCAGCCTTCACGAAGGCGGCTACNACNNCAGGGCGGNCGAAGTCGTTTGTGCCCTCCANGCGAGCTTGATNCGCGTGACGTGCTTCGANAGCNGTGGNTANACTGCCGGGAANNCGGTGACGTTCACCAACGCAGACGGCCTGCACGACGCGGTCCACAAGGAGCATACTGGGGCAGCGGGTTATTCTGGCACCTACATGCTGAGCGGGCACCTTACGCTGACGGAAGGCTCAACCAACGCTGTGGTGAAGAACGCCGACGAGGTGCCGCTCAAGCCGGGCAGCCTCGCCCTGAACGACGCGTTGCAGGTGTGCGGCATCGGTCCATATTCGGCCCCGGTCTGCTTTGCAACAGGCCCCGGCGACCTCGTCGAGTACGCGCCCGAGGATTTCGGCGGACGCGTGCTGGCGCTTGACGGGCCGTGCGTGCTGCGCTTGGACGCGGAAGTGCTCTGCAGGGGCGACTCTGGAGAGCGTGGTGTCTACGAGGGATCGAACGATCCGCACCTCGTTACTTACGCAGATGCGCTGGCCGACGGTGGCACCGTTCACCTCGACCTGCGCAACCCCGACACGGACGGTGACGGGGTCAAGGACCTCTGGGACGACGACGACGACGGTGACGGCGTCCTCGATCATGAGGATGCCTTCCCGCGCGATGCATGCGCCACAACCGACACCGACAGGGACGGACGACCTGATGCCGTCGTCGCCGCATGTCCCTCACCGCTGACCGAGGACGACGACGACGACGACGACGGCTGGAGCGACCTCGATGAAGGGACGTGCGGCACGAACCCGACGTCGAACCTTCACCGTCCACGCGACCTCGACAACGACGGCACGTGTGATGCGGCCGATGCCGACATGGACGGCGACGGTTGGGACGACGCCGACGAGCGCATGTGTTCGCCTCAGGGCACGGTGCTTCGATCCCTACCGGCAGCACCTGTGGATCATGGGGACGCCACGGTCTTCCTTGGTGGCGCTGACCGCAGGACGCCGATGGCGGCTTTGACGGTGAGCAGCCTCAATGCCGGCACGCACCTGCTCGACCTGACCGAGGATGATCCAATGGCCAAGGCCCTCAAATTGAGCGACTACACGAACCTTGGCGCCCATCGCGCCACGAATTTGGGTTCCTCCGTGGCCTTCACGGCCTATGGGGAGCCGTCGATAGATGGGGTCATTTCCTACATTCTTGACGTCGAAGACGGGGTCCTTGTGCCGCGCTCCATCGGCGACGAGGACAGCGGCTACGCCTTTGCTCCATTCCTTGACGCCGACGGGCGGGTCCTGGCGATCAAAGGGCTTACTGAGATCTTGCAGACCTTGGGCGGCTCCTCCCGCGACCTTGACATTCCAAATCAATACGCGATTCAAGCCCTGGCCCTCGAAAACGGGTCGGTTTTGGTCCTCAGCCACGCTCAACAACCGCGTAACGATGGAGCAAACAGTGGCATCGACTCCTCAGTCACGGCAAGCCTCAGCCTTCTGACGTGGAACGACACCTTCGACGCCTACGACAGAACGGCTCACCCACTGACGCTGCCAAGCAGCTTGACCTCGAGCGTGCAAACGTTCCGATATAACCCCGGCAAGATGGTGACCGACGGTGAGGGTCAAGTGCACTGGATCCTGCCGACGGTCAACGCAACCTCGACCAATCTGGCCGATTACGAACACCTCATCATCAACGGCACCGCGCCCTACGTGCATCACATCGGTGCTGTCACGGGTGTCAGGTCGGCGTCGGGGTACCAATCCACCAACAGCTTCGGTTTGGATTGGACTCCGGCGGGCGGCCTTCGCCTGTCCTATGTGCTCAGCAACCTTTCGGTGGCCCTGTCCGAACTCAATGCCTCGGGCGTCGTGTCCACAACCGTGCTCCCGGGTGGCACCTATGCGACCAATTTGCACCGTTCTGTGGGGCATGCCACCGACACTGCCGGGCGCTCGACCGTGCTCGTGACCGAAATTTCGGCCACCGGCGAAACGCTGCTCTTTGCGCCAGCGCTGCGCGTGGACCCGGCCGCTGACGCGTCGTGGACGCCGGTCGACGAGGACAACGACGGCGTATGTGACGCAAGCCTCGGGGCCATGCTTCATTTCGCCGAAGAGGACCTTTTGTGGGAAGCGGGCATGTTTTCGGCCGCAGAGCCCCTGCCCTTCGGTGGATACGAGGTGACCGGCGTGACCGCGTTGACCTCCCTGCCCAACGGGCTGGTGCTCAACACGACGACAGGAGCCATCTCCGGCACGCCGACGGTGGCGGTGCCCGAAGGGCAGAACGTCACCCTGCGCATCACCTCCAACGGGGTGACCATCGACATGGTGGTCCTGCTCCGCATCGCTGAGCCCGCGATGGTCAGCGCGGGAGAATTCGGGTCCTCGTACCCGCCGCTCAACAAGGCCAGCCACATGGTGACCACCGAGGACGGCCGCCGCTACACGCTGTCCTGGGACAACATGGACACGACGGGGAAGGTAAACGGGTTCAGTCATTCCAACTCGGACCTCGTGCTGACCGGCTACCGGCCCAACGGCAGCGCCGTCGTCAATTGGACCTCCAACATCCGGAGTTACGGTTGGACCCAGCCGCTGGACCTTGCCCTTGACGCCGACGGGAATCCCCTGGTGCTCTTCCTTGCAGGATCGAGCAGTTGTTCCACGACGTCGTGCCTGTCCAACATGGACATCGAGTTCCCAAACCCTGAGCACGACATCCTCGCTTCTGAGGCGTGCACCACCTTGTACAGCAGCAACACCTACTGTCAAGGCTGGGGTGATCGAAAGAAACTGGTGCTCGCCTCCTTTGGTGAGGAAGGCATGGTGCAGTGGACGCAGCACGTTATGCACAGGGCAGGGAATTCCTCCTACTACAACAACCCTGGAGAGGAGGGCGTCAGTTGGAGCAGTTACCGGGCTCAAAAGTCCGACTCGCCAAACACCTACGGCATGATGGACGACGATTACCTGAGCATCGCTCCTGATGGCGGCATCAACTTGGCGATTCAGTTCTGTG